>CAYRMO010000032.1:0-4967 GCA_964425355.1 uncultured Algimonas sp.
GGTATGGGTTCGGCAAACCGAGCTTGCGCAACGGTTTTCATTTTTAACCCATCCATGGTGACAACTATGTCCTGTCCGTTGAAAATATCGGAAACGCTTGGTCGATCAATTCTAACGACTTCGGCTGTCGGACTAGATTGAACTGGGTTTACGTCCATTGCCAAACGATAGACGGTATCTGCTGGGGCGGGTTCCGGAAGGAGCGACACGCATCCTGACGACAAGAGCGTGGCCCCAATGATTATACAAATTAGGCTGGTCTTCATTGTGGTAACACCACTTCCTCACGTTCCGTGCCAACGATAAATTCCGTTGGACTTTGCTCTAAACTGTCAGCCACGCGACCCAATGTGTCAACAAGGCCGCGAATGGCGTCAATTGTCTCTTCAATATCAGTAAGGCCAGAATTGGAGAGGCGATTAATCGCATCTCTTGTGTCAATGATCAATGCATCTGCCTCTTCAGCCGCACCATCAAAGCTTGATAATGTTCCATCCACATTGCCAAGCGTTGATTCCACCCGCGCTATCAACCCCTTAAGGTCTATAGCTGCAACAGACTCAATTGTCTCCGACGTACCTTCAATAGAGCGCGCTGTATCTGCAATCGCATCCGCTGCCTCCGTCAAACTATCCATAAGACCATTCAGCTTAGACGCTTCTAACTCAGAGAGATCAATGGATGCCGTCACCTGTTCAATATTTTTGAGGATTTGGGAAAACGTTTCCAAATTGTCGTCCGACAAAAGCAGATTTGTTCTGCGCAATGCAAGCTGCGCCTCGGTCAAAACATCTCCACCGCCCAATAAAATATCATCCACGGCACTCGCTTGGCCAACGATCCGCTTTGTTCTTCCGGGTAGATCGTCCAACATAACAGGATCTAAGGCTGGTCCCGGCGTAATTTCGATATAATTTAGGCCCGTAAGTCCCAAAGGAAATAATTGAGCACTTGCACCCGTATCGATCGGCGTATTTTCTGTGACCTGAATACGCGCTAAAACCAGATTTGGGTCCTCTTCATCATAGCGCAAGCCGACGACTTCGCCGATCGACAAACCGTTAAAGCGGACCTCACTCCCCTTACTAAGTCCTCTTACGCCGCCATCAAATGAGACTTCATAAAAATCATATTCTTTGTTCAGGCTTGCGCCTGAGAACCAAATAATAAACCCAACTATTGCAGCAAATGCAACAAGAACGAAAATTCCGATCAGGGCGTAATTGGCTCTATTTTCCATCTACTCACTTTTCTTCCCAGCAGACAAAGCTGCCCGAGACCGCGGTCCACCAAAATATTCTTTCACCCAAGGATGATCATATTGACTCACGACATCTAGACTATCTGCGATTGCAATCCGTTTATCAACTAAAACAGCGATGCGATCACAAATTGCATATAGGCTATCAAGATCATGCGTCACCATTAAAACTGTCAAATCCATGGCCTCTCTGAGGCCAAGTATCAACTCATCAAAGGCATTTGCGCCAATTGGGTCTAGTCCGGCTGTGGGTTCGTCCAAGAAAAGTAATTTGGGATCGAGCGCCAATGCCCGTGCTAAACCCGCTCTTTTTCTCATACCGCCTGATAAATCTGCCGGATAAAGCACAGCAGATTCGGGGGGCAAGCCAACCATATGAATTTTCATATCTGCTAACTCGCGCATGAGACGCGGCGAAATATTCGCATTTTCTCGCATAGGCACCATGACATTTTGCCGAACTGTCATCGATGAAAACAAAGCACCGCCTTGAAATAAGACGCCCATTTCATTTTGAATAGCGCGTCTTTCTTTGGGCGAAAGGTCATCCCGGTTCTGACCAAAATATCTGATAACGCCACCTTCAGGCTCTTTTAAGCCTAAAAGTGTATTCATGAGGACAGATTTACCAGCCCCCGAGCCGCCAACGAGACCAACAATTTCTCCAGCTGCAACGCTAAAATCTAGATTTTGATGGATAATATTTGGTCCAAATTGCGTTAATATGCCCCTCGCTTCTACAGGCGCAATATTTCGAGAAATTATGTCTTGTAGCGCCATGTTTTTACACCCCCATCTGAAAAAACAGGATCGCAAAAAGTGCATTTATAAAAATTACAGCAAAAATGGCTTGCACGACGGCGGTTGTTGTCCGTTCTCCCAGACTTTCAACGCTACCTGAGACGGCCAATCCCTGGCGACATCCAATGAGCGCAATAATCAATCCAAAGAACGGTGTCTTAATGATGCCTACCCAGAAATTTTCTATACCTACAGCGTAGCTCAATCGGTTGAAAAACAGGACGGGCGAAATATCGGCTGTGGCCCAAGCGACAATTAGGCCGCCCGCAAGACCACTCATCATAGCCAAAAAGGTCAAAATCGGCATCACGATGATACAGGCAATTGCACGAGGCACCACCAAGACTTCAAAATTATCCAGCCCCATGACGGTCATGGCATCAATTTCTTGACGCATGCGCATGGCCCCAATGGATGCCGTAAAGGCAGAATCAGATCGCCCAGCCAAAAGTATCGCCGTGATAATAACAGCTAATTCTCTCAGGACCGAAAACCCTACCAAATCGACCATGAAAACGCTTGCGCCAAAACTCGCAAGCAAATTGGCCCCCATATAGGCAATGACGGCTCCGATAAAAAAGGACAACACCATCACAATGGGCGCTGCATCAAGTCCAACAGTTTCGATCAGACTGACAATGGATTTCCAACGCAATCGCCTTGGACTTACCAAGACACGTGCAAAAACGACAAAGAAATGACCAATAAATGCAAGCGTTTCTATTAGTTCATTCCAGAATCTGGTGGTCGCCATCCCAATCCGTGCAAAAATATCATACCACTGACGCTTTCGCGCAGGTTCGCGCCCCAAAACGGCAGATGTCGCCGCGTTCATTAAGGTTCTATGTCCTTGTGTACCTTTGGACATATCCCACGTTTCAGCTTTTAACTGGCCATATCGAATGGCCCGAGCCAGAAGATAAGCACCAGATGTATCAAGATCCTCTATTTTAGACATATCATAATCGACATGATTATAGGTTAGATTGCCAACATCACGAGATAAGCGACCATCTAATTGACTCGCTTGTTCGATTGTCCAATGCCCAAACGCCTTTACGATCAAGGTTTGATCGTCCAGTTCTAGCTGATAATCTGCAAGGCTTGCTACCATGGCCGCACGGTGCAAATCTGGTCGTGTGAGGTCAAGCCTCAATACATCACATTCGTTGAGGAAAACCGTGAATCTGACATTCAAATCATTGGAAAAGACCTATCCGACCCGCGGGGCTTTTACGATTTCTCGTAGCTCAATACATCAAATAGAAGTTGTTGAGGTAGAAATTTCTGATGGCAGCCATATTGGTCGTGGTGAATGTCGCCCCTATCCGCGCTATGGCGACAGTGTGAAGAGCGTATCTTCGCAGTTAGAAAAGCTACGGCCTCTAATTGAAAAAGGTGACATTGATCTGGCGAAGTGTCAACTACCCCCCGGCCCAGCGCGTAATGCACTAGATTGTGCAGGATTAGATTTTCGCGCCAAACAAAGTGGTGTTGCAGTTTGGGAGATACTTGATTTGGTTCGCCCAAACCTCAGAGAGACGGCTTTCACCCTGTCATGGGCCTCCCCTGAAAATATGGCAAAATCAGCGCTTGAGGCGTCAGACCATAGGTTTTTAAAAATAAAGATCGGAGAAAATGGACAAGACCACATCAAAGCGATCACAGCCGCCCGACCTGACGCAAAACTCATAATTGACACAAATGAGGCCCTCACATCCAAAGCGCTGAGCATCATGTTAAGTCAGTTTTCCGAATATAATATTGTGCTTATCGAGCAACCCCTCCCTGCCGGACACGAAAAGCCATTGCCATCATCTCATATTCCTATTTGTGCGGATGAAGGCCTTCATACGTCGCAAGACCTAGCTGAATTGTGGCGATTGGGCTACCGAGCCGTGAACGTGAAGCTCGACAAATGTGGAGGGTTAACCGAAGGCGTGAAACTCATGCGGGATGCAAAGGACATGGGGTTCTTAGTTATGGCGGGATGTATGGTCAGCTCATCTCTTGCAATGGCACCGATGATGACGGCAGAGAGCCTGTGCGATGTGATTGATCTGGACGGGCCACTTTTATTGTCAATGGATATTGAAAATGGTCTTCACTATGATGGGGCGATCATTCATCCACCCAAAACAAGTCTTTGGGGTTAAGCGAAATCTAGGACTTTTCTTCGGCGCGCCGAGCGGCCATTTCGGCCGCGGCTTGGCGTCGAACACGTTCACCAAATCTGTCGGTGATATGTGTCAAAGCGTCTAACTCTGTCTCTAGTTTTACCAGCTCTCTATTTTCAGCATCAATCGACTGAGAGAACACGTTTGATGCATCTCTTGCAGCTAGAAGCGCCTTTTCGAGGCTTTGAAGCTCTTCACGCATATTCCGGTCGGTTTCCGCGATTTCCAGATAAACTTCAGCGGCTTTAGTGGTTTGCGACACCTGTCTCGCGGCATAACGAATATCGGCTTCAACGGTCGCTTTCGGATGGTTTTGAGCCGCATAATCGACGCTATCCACAGTCACATCACGCGCTTTCAATCCATTCAGCAAAATATTAGCTGCTGACTGAACGCGTTCGCCAGAGTCGTTTGCAACAAAACCACGATTGGTCAGTGCATTATAGAGTTTTGTCGCCGCGCGAAGAACAATATTTTTCTCGGCAGGCACCTCTGCCTTGGCAGATTGTGGAACAGCAATTTCGGACATGTTCACCGTTGCACAGCCGCCTAAAAGCGACGCACTTAGCAAGCAAGTTAGGGTAATGGTCCCAAAGCGCATATTTTATTCCCTAAGACTATTGCCCTGACATAGCACAATAGAACAATTCTCGATCACAATAGACCAACTATGTTGAATAAAATCTGAATCCACACCATCAGATTTACGCCCTAAGATAGCGGTAACC
>CAYRMO010000032.1:5067-27138 GCA_964425355.1 uncultured Algimonas sp.
TTGACAAGTGTTACATCTTTATATGTCTCCCAAACGCCTGCGATCAAGACAAATCCCATAAATACTGGCGCGATATAACGGATAAATACAAAAATGAATTCACCCAGTTTTTGTCCAGGCCCAGCGAGTTCTTCCGCTAAGATGGCTTTGTCTAAACGCCATCCTGTGAAAAGAACGACCAACAAAGCAGATAGTGGAGCCAGAATAGGTCCCGCAAGTCCTGTATCAATGAATCCGAAGAAATCGCTACTGAAGAGAGAGCCAAGCCCCAAGGTCATAATAGCTGCCCCAGTGACCCAAGCCGCTTTCGCTTTGGACCAACCTGTCTTTTCGGCGAGCCATGCAACGGATGGCTCGAGTAGTGACACAGAGGATGTTATTGCGGCGAAAAATGCCAGGAAGAAGAATGAAGCTCCTATAAAGGCTCCACCGGGCGCGCTTGCAAATGCTGTAGGAAGCGTCTGGAAGAAAATTCCCGCGCCCGCCTCAAAATCGAGATTATTGGCAAAAACAATCGGGAAAATCGCTAGGCCTGCGATAATAGCCACACATGTATCGACTGTAGCCACCAGTACCGAAGATTTTGGGATCGATACATCTCTTGGTAAGTAGGAGCCATATGTAATCATGATCGCATTACCAATACCTATCGAAAAACACGCCTGACCTAGGGCAGATTGCGCAACTTGCCCGTTGATTTTGGTGAAGTCTGGAGTGAACATGAACGCAAAAGCGTCAGCCGTTCCACCTGAACTCATTGATGACAGAATAGAATAGAGTGCCAAGCCAACCAAAAGAATAAAGAACAAAGGCATTAAAATTTTAGCCGCGACTTCAATTCCCTTATTTACGCCGCGCGCAACAAGCCAGGTCGTCAACAAACCGAAGAAAAGAAAATATGGAAGAACAGATAGTGGTCCGCCTTTGCCTGTTTCCTCGTCGCCGCCTAACATAATCCCGAATTGAGCTGCAATTGTATCAGGGTCCATCCCACTAAATCCACCAAATAGAAATTTCGGGATATAGGCGAGCACCCAGGCCGCAACGACGCAATAAAAACTAACGATCAAGAATGATGCGATCATCCCAAACCAAGCACCCGAACTCCAAATTCTTGAAACCCCTGAGCGATCGGCAAGGTCGTCATTAGACCCGACAGCAGAAGCCGCATTACCCGCGCGACCAATGACATATTCGGCCATGAGAACGGGAATACCGACGAATAGAATACAGGCGACATATATAATCAAGAATGCCGCACCGCCATTTGTGCCTAGCTCGGCCGAGAACCGCCATAAATTACCAAGTCCAACGGAACTCCCCACCGCAGCCATAATAAATGCAAATCGCGAAGACCATTGCGCTGTGCCGCGCTCGATAGGTACTGATGCCATGATGTCTCAACCCTCTTATATTTTGCTACGTTGTTATCTGTTCAAAATCTGGGGTCAAGCAGGATAGAATAAAATTGATGTAGTCCGCTTTAATTCTGCGAATCTTATCTCAGCTTTCTGAACGCGGTAACTCGGACGATCTATGCAGATGCGCGGATAGGATAAGGCCAAAACCACCCATCACGGCCAAAATCACCGTACCCCCATATGAAATGAGTGGAAGCGGTACGCCGACCACGGGAGCAAGCCCCATGACCATACCCAGATTAATGAAAACATATAGCGTAAAAGTTGCCGTCAAACCTAATATTAAAAGTTTAGAAAACAAAGCCTTACATTGAATTGATAACCATAAACACACGGATATTATTCCGATATATAGCCCCATGGTAAACAGCCCGCCGATCAGACCAAATTCTTCACCAATTACGGTAAAGATGAAATCTGTTCTATTTTCTGGAACATACTCCCCTTGGCGTTGCGTTCCTCTCATAAAGCCTTTACCTGTCACCCCTCCACTCCCTAATGCAATTTTGGATTGAATAATGTGATAGCTGGCCCCGGATGGATCACGTTCTGGATTTAGAAATGTTAAAACACGCTCCTGTTGATAGGGTTGAAGACCAAATTTAAAAAAAACAGGGATCGCCACGGCGGCTATTAGCGAGGCGATAGAAATCACTCTCCAGGTTAGGCCTGCCAGAAAAATGAGCGCTAGACCCGTTGCTGCTACAAGAAGAGTTGTCCCCAAATCTGGTTGATTAAAAATCAGGGCCATCGGTAAAAATAAAATAATTAAGGCCCCGACCAAGCCTGAAACCCGGCTTACGCGCCAACTAGACAGGTCATGATAGTATCGGGCCAAAGCCAATACGACAGCTGGTTTCATGATTTCTGAAGGTTGAAACCTCATGAAGCCGAGATCTAGCCACCTTTGCGCACCATTAACGGTGGTCCCGAAAAATTCGACACCGATCAACAAGACTAGCCCGAGTAAATAGACTGGATAAGCCACCCTGTACCAAATTTTTATATCGATAAGGGCCACGGTAAGCATGACCATCATTCCGACCCCGATCCTTACAATGTGCTGAATAGCGCCGTGTCGCCAAACACCATCGGTTGCGGCGTAAATCATTGCCACACCTACTAATCCTACAAGACCAACCAGTGTCGGCAGAAGCCAATTGATTTCATATAACTTATTGACCACGGGGCTATTTAATATACCGCGTGATCTGCGTGAAGAATTTAGACCTTTCAGCACTAATTTAACTCGCTTTCATTTGGCGTAGATTGCGCGAGGTCCAATCCATCCCGCCGCAAGGCTTCACCCAGAACGGCACGAGAAATATTCGCCGCTTTTTTTGCACCCGATCCGCCATGTTCAATAATTGTGCCGATTGCAAAACGCGGTTTTTCATAAGGGGCATATCCTACAAAGATTGAATGATCTCTTAGTTTCCAGGGTAGCCTCGAATTAGACCTGATACCCGAAAGACGTTCAGATTCGCTAATGCCCCTAACCTGCCCTGTCCCCGTTTTTCCAGCCATTTTCATGCCTTCAATCCCAAACGGATCATTATTAAATGCGGTACCCCCAATTTCAGATGTAACAGAAAACATCGCATCTTTGACGAAGGAAAGGTGCAAAGGATCAAAATCGAGGGATTCAAAAGGTGTTGTTTCCGGCTTGATCACCAATCTTGGCATAATTTTCTTTGCGGAGTTCGCTATGCGAGCCGTCATAATGGCAAGTTGCAGTGGCGTCGTTAAAACAAAGCCCTGACCAATCGATGCATTAAGCGTATCCCCTGTACGCCAGCCTGTCCCTAAGCGTCCTTGTTTCCAATCCGGCGTGGGCATGATCCCAGAAATGCCTCCCCCAACACCAATATCATATCGATGCCCAAGCCCTAACCGTTTGCCAACCTCGGCAATTTTTTCAATCCCGACAATTTGTGAAATATCATAAAAATAGGTATCGCAACTCTGCTTGAGAGCGTCGCGCATATTCATTGGACCATGACCACGCCGTTTCCAACAATGAAAATTCCTATTACCTAGTCTGACTTTACCCAAACAAAGTATTTTTTCTTCTGGATCTATAAGTCCAGACTCAAGAGCGGCCAGCATAACAACCATTTTGAAGGTTGAGGCCGGCGGATATCCACCACCGATAACTTTATTGAATTGCGGTCTCTTCGGATCACTATTCATTCTATCCATATCGGCTTGGGTCAGACCAGAGACAAAAAGGTTTGAGTCAAAACTGGGCATTGACAAAAGCGTGCGCAGTTCGCCCGTTAAAACATCGATGACGCAAATTCCGCCACTCTCATCTCCTTCATCTTCGGTCGCGAACTGTTCTGCCGCAAATCTCTGTAAATTTGCATCAATCGTGAGCCAAATATCCTGGCCCCGTTCGGCTTGCGTTTCCAGATCGGGCCATTCTCTGACAATGCGTCCACGCGCATTCACTTCAACTTTTAATCGTCCGGATTTCCCGCGTAAAATGGACTCTTGCGAAAACTCAACACCTGTTTTCCCAATACGAAATGTTGGCTGCCTAAGTAGCGGGTCTTGATCAGATTCCAAGTCTTCGGACCCCGCACGCCCAACATATCCCAATATGTGCGAAAACACGCCGGACTCTGGGTATGAACGCCCTTGTCCGGCTTCAGACACAATGCCCGGCAAGGCATGTAATCGCATATTCAAGGCGGTAAAGGTTGACCAATCAATATTGTCTTTCACCAAAATTGGGATGAATTTTGGATTGGTCTTGATGTCTTTTTCAATACGGGCCCTTTGACCATTTGATAATGGGCTTATTAGATTAATGCGGTCCAAAGTCTGCGAAATTTCCGATGTGCGTTCTGGGATGATGACCAAACGAAAATTCTGTCGATTTTTAGCTAAGGCTTCACCATAGCGATCGCGAATTTCCCCGCGTTCTGGTAAAAGCATATTATAGTTGAAACGATTATTCTCAGATAAGACTTGATAATTTTCAGCTTGCAAAACTTGCAACTGATACAGACGCCCCCCTAAGATTCCAAAGACTCCCAAGCCACCAAACCCAAGCATTGCTGTCCGACGCGTAATCGAATTTTTATCATCATTACCCTGTTTTACTGGAGGCACTTTAAGGTCTCCACTCATCTCGACTGACAAACCGGATGAAAATCCAGTAGCGGATGCTCAATACAATTGGCAATAAAACCGTAGCCAAGATAAATTGCGTCAGGAATGATCTAAAATCCGGTAAAACGCGATAGATGAATAGCCCAGAAGAGCTGAGTAAAAGTATGGAGAAAACCCCGATCAAGACCCAAACAATAATCAAACGTCGAAAAACATAGGGATCGATCCGAATTTCCGGTCTGAACAACATCCAAATACATGTATAAAGAAGGCTAGACTGCCCAATCGCACCGGCAGTTCCCCAATCAGTGAAAATGCCAGCGATGAATATGGTTATGAGAGACGCGATTTCATTTGCGCGACGCGGCCAAATTAACAGAACAATTAAAGGTAAAAACCCAAACCCAAAGGTCTGAGAAAATACACTAATTGATAAAACGGACAGGGCCCCGGCCATTGCAAGGCATAGACCCGCAATTACTGCGATTGGGACACTCCGATTTGGAACTGAAACGTCTCGAAAACTCATGATGGATCATCCTTGGTCTGATCCTCAGCATTTCCCTCCGCCTGATCCCCTATTTCGTCTGACTCAGTTTCGGGTGGCGCTGTAATGGGCTGATAGGGTGACACCCACACCCAATCAATCGGGTTTTCTTGCGACGCAAGTTGAACACGCAATTCATCGTCGCCAAGGCGGATTACATCACCTATTCTTAATCCTCGAGGCAGAGACCCATCATCACCAGAGGTGATCACTTGATCTCCAACTTTCCATTCCAACCTCTCACTGATAAAACTTAACCGTGGCCGCGTCGAATTATCACCTGCTAGAATAGCCGTCGCACCAGATCGCGAAGAGGCTACGGGGATGCGGCTATTGAGGTCCGAAAGCATTAAGACCCGCGAAGATCTGGGTCCTGCATTGATGATGTGGCCCACCATTCCATCACTTGATAGGACCGGATTTCCGATCGCTACACCGTCAGATTTGCCTACATTGATCAATAATGAGCGCACAAATGGACCATCACTCTCACCTATTGCTCTTGTCGCAACTTTTTGAAGTGGAATATCTGTATTCGTATCTACGCCAAGAATTGTTTCATAGCGCGCAACTTTCATAGCGAGATTTTCATACCGGCTTTGCCGCTCTCGTAGAACCGCCAACTCTGCTTTCAGGCTTTCATTATCTTCATACACAGATGCACGATCTGAAAGCCCTTGGAAAAACCCTTCGACAGATTGAATAGGTATGGATGCTATAGCCGCTATCGGAGCAACTGTTTCTTGCCCCAATTTTCGCCCTTGTTTTCCATCCTGCAGATCAGACCGTGCAACAGCAACCAAAAACGAGGAAAGCGCAAGAGACACTAAAATAAAAACCCGGGTCCAACCGCTATTGGGGCGATCCTTGCGGGTCATTATCATGTCTCCTTACTTATCGCATGGAATGGAATTCACTATATCCCGGCTTCGAGGACGGCTTTCCATTTCTTTAGATTTTCGACGACCATACCAGACCCTCTTACGACACAGGCCAAAGGATCTTCCGCGATTGACACAGGCAATCCGGTTCGCTCTCTAAGTTCGAGATCGAGATTACGTAAAAGCGCGCCGCCGCCCGTCAGCATTATACCCTTATCAACAATATCAGCAGCAAGTTCAGGCGGTGTCGCTTCCAAGGCGACTTTCACCGCATCAACAATCTGTTCAACCGGCTCTTCAAGGCTTTCTGCGATCATGGCTTCATTGATGTTGATTTCCCGAGGGACACCATTCATCAGATCTCGGCCTTTGATCTGGACCGTCATGCCTTCACCGTCTTCAGGCGACATAGCAGAGCCGATCTCTTTTTTGACTCGCTCCGCGCTCATCTCGCCTAATAAGAGATTGGTTGTGCGTCTGACATATTGGATAATGGCATCATCCATTTTATCGCCGCCAACACGGACAGATCTGGAATAGACAACACCGTCTAGGGACAGCACAGCAATTTCCGTCGTCCCACCACCAATATCGACAACCATAGAACCGGACGGCTCATGGACCGGAAGCCCGGCTCCGAGAGCCGCGGCCATTGGTTCCGGAATGAGGTAAACCTTCGACGCACCGGCCTGCTCGGCTGATTGATAAATCGCCCGCTTCTCAACAGCTGTCGCACCAGCTGGCACACAAATGACAACGGTAGGGCCTCTTCGGAAGAGCTTTCGAGGCGCCGCTTTCTTGATGAAATGGCTGATCATTTCTTCAGCCACTTCGAAATCTGCGATCACACCGTCTTTCATAGGCCTTACGGCTTCGATATTGCCTGGTGTACGTCCGAGCATTAAGCGCGCATCTTCGCCGACCGCATGTGGAACTTTACGGCCATTTCGAATGGAAAATGCCACAACAGATGGCTCGTTTAGGACAATATCGCGACCTTTGGCATATATGAGCGTATTGGCCGTACCTAGATCAATGGCAATATCTGATGAAAATCTGTCAAAAAACGACATGGTCTATCCGCGTTTACGGGCTTTTCGTGTCTGTTGTCACGAGCCGTGTTGATCAAGGTGAATCAGTTAAGTAACTGATATAGCGCTGAAAAGTATGATGATTGGAATCGAACTAATTTGCAAGCAAACTTAACTATAATTATAATAATTTACTGTGTTTTTTTTGTTTCAAGCATTGAACGTGCTTCCAATCGTCTTCTAGCCAACCAAGATATGCATATTGCAATGACCGCAAGAACTGCAAATCCGATCGCCAGATAGCTGCCTGATAAGCCTGAAATAATTCCCTGACCGACCAAAGCAATAACCAGTATTTTTGGAATTATACCTATCGCCGTTCCCGACAAAAAATGCCGGTATTTCATGTGGGAAACGCCTGCTGCAAGGTTCACCAAAATCGCAGGTCCCGTTGGCACGAGACGGACGACCAAACTTGTCATGAAACCATTTTTCCTAACAGCATTTGATAATTTTTGAACAAGCATGTCATCGACCCGAGACAGCCTTTCCGCCCCCATTATTTTACCCAGAAAAAACCCGAGTGACGCGGAGCAAAGGCTCGCAAACCACGAGAGAATACTTCCCTCAAAAGCGCCAAAGGCTAATATAGCCCCAGCAACAAGCATCCATTGCGGAGCCCCGATAAAAGCAAGCACGCAGAACAAGACAATCGTGATAGGAATAGCCCATACCGTATCATTGAGCGCCGTCATCCAACTATTAATATCAGCCTGCGAAACATCGAAAAACGTTTTTGCGACAAATAAGAATGCAAGGGGTAAAATGAGGCTGGCAATCAACCAAATTATTGTTTTGACCTTCAAAAGCTAACCCCAATGCAGTCGCTTAGGAAACGTTCTTGGTCGCGCGCACCACTTAAAACCTCGGGTTTGGGCGGTTGATTTCTAAACCATGTCATTTGCCGTTTCGCGAAACGTCGGCTTTCGCGTTTCGCGTATTCAATAGCGGCCTCTAACGACATATGGCCCGAGAAATAACCGCCTAATTGTCGCAGACCTATAGCTTTCATAAGAGGCAAATTCTGGTCATATTTCTTTGCAAACACTTGTTTTGCCTCTTTTAATCCGCCCTCACCCAACATGAGTTCATATCGCTTATTTATCCTCGCATATAGCTGGTCTCGTGGCCATGACAGCACACAATATTTTGCAAAACGTAACGGAACAACCGGTTTCGTATCAGCCTGCCAGACTGAGAGCGGGCGTGCGGTTCCGCGCGCGACATTTACAATCCGCTGCAGCCTTTGCGGATCATTCCCCAAAACCCGCCCCGTGGCCACCGCGTCGAGCTTTGTCGCGACGTCGCGCAAAGCCGCAATGCCTTGTGTTTCTAATAATATTTCTGTTTCTTTGACAATATGCTCTTTTGGTTCAGGAATATCGGCCATGCCCATAAAGAGCGCTTTGAAATAGAGCCCCGTTCCCCCAACGAGGATGGGTGCAAGGCCTCTCACCAGACAATCCAGAATGATAGGCTCAACATCGCGGAGCCATTGTCCTGTCGAGTATCGCGTCATGCCTTTAACATGCCCAAACAGATGATGGGGTATATTCGCCATTTCAGAGACCGTTGGACGCGCGGAGAGTATGCGCAATTCAGAATAGACCTGCAAAGCATCTGCATTGATGATCTCCCCACCCACAGTTTCTGCTAGCTTCACCGCATAGGCACTCTTGCCGCTAGCTGTCGGGCCTGCAATACAAATCACGGGTTTCATAAACGGGTATTTTCCATGTCAGATTCGTCCTTAGAGAACATAACCACACTTGTCCTTAAAAACTCTGATAAGTCTCAGCTAGAGGCCGCTCAAAAAGCTATCGACCTCAAAGTTAGCAAGACTTTATCTCGCGATAAAGCTGTTGAAGGCAATTCTGACATTCAAACCTCTCAAGACGGTGCGGCTCGCCTCGTAAGCTTAGGCATAGAAGCCGATATTTGCATTATGCCGGTAGAAGGTCGACGGAAATCGCTTTTGATATGCGACATGGACTCCACGCTGATCGGGCAAGAATGTATTGATGAGCTGGCTGATTTTGCGGGCGTCAAAGCGCGTGTAAGCGCGATTACAGAGCGTGCTATGCGCGGTGAAATTGGATTTGAAGGCGCCTTGCGAGAACGCGTCGGACTGCTGGAAGACCTCCCTCTCTCAACCTTACAAAAATGCTTTGACGAACGCATCCATCTCAATGCTGGCGCCAGAACACTCTGCCAGACGATGAAGGCACATGGCGCTAAAACCGTCATCGTTTCAGGTGGCTTTACATTTTTCTCAGGCCGGGTCGCTAAGGCATGCGGGTTCGATCATCACCAGGCCAATATCCTATTGGAAAATGGTGACACATTATCGGGAAAAGTAGCCGATCCAATATTGGGTCGAGAGGCAAAATTGGACGCGATGCAATCTCACATTGCCGACACCTCGCAGGCTATTGCTATTGGAGACGGGGCAAATGATCTGGCGATGATAACGGCTGCTGGCCTAGGCCTTGCCTTTTACGCCAAGCCCGCGGTAGCTGAGGCCGCACATTCCGCAATTAGGTTCACAGATCTTACCAGCGCCTTGTATTATCAGGGTTTTTCAGACGAAGATTTCGTCAATTAGTGCATTGTTCTCGCAAATAGCACTAGCTTGTGGCATCAAGCGCATAGAAAATGTAGTTTCCATTTCGGTTGACCAAAAGTGTTACAGGATCACCGGTCTCGGCCGCGGCATTCATAGCCTCTTCAAATTCAGCCGGGGTCGCTATTGATTCAAAGCCAACCTCTTCGATGATGTCACCTTTTTGAATTTTGCCGCTGGCTTCCGCGCGTTTATTGATTTTCACCACGCGCACACCTTTCACATGTGGCGCGACCCGGTAGCGATCTCGAACATCTTCAGAAAGCGCTTCAACAGAAATCCCGACGACAGATCGTTCGGCATTGCCTTCTTCGACTTCACGACGAATTTTTTCTTCATCTGTGACTTGTTCTTTAAGGCGTTCAATCTCGACCGTGATCGTCTTTTTCTTACGTTTTCGCAGGATTTCAATCTCTAGCGGCTTGCCAATCTCAGCTTCTGCAACACGGCGCGACAAAAGGCGTGACGCTTCTAGCGTCTTTCCGCCCAATGAGACGATTAAGTCGCCTCTTTGCAGACCGGCTTTGTCGGCCGGACTATCTTTAACGACAGATTTAACCAAGGCACCTTGCGCACTGTCCAAGCCATAGCTTTGGGCAATTGCATTTGTGACACTTTGAGGACGCACACCAAGATAACCGCGACGCGTTTCACCATATTCAATAAGTTGCGCGACAATAGATTGAGCCAATTCAGAGGGAACCGAGAAACTAATGCCGACACTATATCCTGTCGGCGACAAAATTGCGGTATTCACCCCAATAACCTCACCTTCCATATTGAAAAGAGGTCCGCCTGAATTGCCTCGGTTAATCGCAACATCTGTTTGAATAAAATCATCATAATTCCCAGACGAAATATCACGATTTCGCGCGGAAATAATGCCAGCAGCGACAGATCCAGAATAACCAAAGGGGTTACCAATGGCGATCACCCATTCGCCGACTTCAGATGTGTCGCTATCACCCCACGGCACAGCTGGTATATCACTGCCGGTTTCAATCTTGAGTACAGCAATATCCGTAGCGGGGTCACGACCGATTAGCTCGGCCTCATAGGTATCACCATTTGGGAAAGTGACTTCGATCAAGTCAGCATCTTCAATCACGTGATTATTGGTAACTATATGCCCATCATCATCTATCACAAATCCGGATCCCAGTGATTTACTCACCCGGCCGTCCCGGTCATTGCGCCCTCCAAAGAAATCATTGAAACGCTCAAGCGGTGAGCCTTCCGGGAAAGCTTGACTGTCAGATGTATCGACTTCAACGGTTTGGGCCGTTGAAATATTCACAACTGAGGGTGACAGACGCTTAGCGAGTTCGGTAAATCCATCCGGCGTCCCTCTGGCCTCAGAGACAGACGGCGTAATCAAAGCCGTAGAGACCGCAAACGCAAAGGCAATAGAGATAGATCGAAGCATTTTCATATGAACACCCTAGCGATTGTAATTTAACTGCCAAGAGGGAATATCGTCCTTTAGCACTTACAATTGTGTCATCAAGCGTCACTCAATCCCAATTTTTATACCATAAACCAACATGGCGGCCCCAATAAAAACACTGATCAGTCCAACAATATGAAGGTCGCGGTCTTTTGCATCCGACATCATACGACGATAGGCTTCGCGCATCTGGGCCGGAAAGCAGGCCCAAATACAGCCTTCAATTAAGACAAATCCACCAAAGGCGATGAGTGCAATACCCATAGCGCGACCCTATCAGCGTCGTGGACCCTGTTGATTGTCAAGGTAACCTAGGAAATCGCTATCAGGCGACAAAACATAGGTTGTGCTGCCAACATCGCCATTTTGCAGGCTTTTCTCATAAGCTTGCATTGTCCGGTAAAACGCAAAGAATTCCGGGTCTTTTGTGTATGCGTCCGCATAAATCGCGTTTCGCTTTTGGTCACCTTCACCGCGGATTATTTCAGCATCTCGCCTCGCATTGGCAAGAACAATCTCGACCTCTTTATCAGCCTCGGCTTTAATTGTTCGCTTGGATCTCTCACCCTCGCCTCGCTTTTCGGCTGACTGCTCCTGGCGATCGGCCGCCATACGGTCGAAAACCCGTGTGGCGTTTTCTTGCGGGAGATCGGCGCGCTTTATCCTGACATCTTCAACGACGAGGCCAAATTTGCCCTCTTCAGCGCGTGTATTAGCGCGCGCTTCAATGGCGTTCATTAGATTGACACGTTGTCCGGAAATAATTTCCGGGCTTTCAACGCCACCTAAAATATCTCGGATAAGGGAATCAATGACGTTTTTAAGCTGAATTTCCGCACGTTCACGCGTGTTAAAGGTCTCGTAGAATTCTTGAACATTGTCAATCCGATAGCGAATAAAGGCATCAACGACCAAACGCTCTTGGTCTGACGCCAAAATAGATTGTCCGGGCAAATCAAGGACTAAGTTTTTGCGATCATAATATCTTACGGATTCGATTAGTGGAATTTTCAGCTTTAGACCCGCATCTTCCTCAACGCCGTAAGCATTTTCAGACCTCACAGGTTCACCAAAGTTCAGGACCAAGGCCTGCTTGTCCTCACGAACAGTGTAAAAAAATTGGCTGGCTACGAGCAGAATAATAACGCCAATAACGCCTAATAAAATGAGCTTGTTCTGGTTCATTATTGTGCCCCTTTCTTATTCAATTGATCTAAGGGCAAATATGGAACAACACCTGACCCTGCATCCCCATCCAATACAATTTTTTCAGCCCCACCATATACTTTTTCTAATGTTTCCAAATACATACGCTGACGTGTTACTTGTGGCGCCTTACGGTATTCATCATAAATCAGATTGAAACGTTGGGCTTCACCTTCGGCATCTGCAATCACGCGATCCCGATAAGCTTCCGCCTCTTGTAATAGTTTAGCCGCGGTACCTTCAGCCTCTAGGACTTCTTTATTTCGATAGGCTCTCGCTTCATTGACAGCACGCTCAGCTTCTTGTTGCGCGTTCACAACATCCAAAAAATCGTCCTCGACGTCAGCCGGCGGGTCTGTTTTCTGGAACTGTACATCATTGACCAGAACACCGGCTTGGTATTCATCGAGCAACTCCTGCAAGCGGGCCCGCACTTCTTGGCCGAATTCTTGACGGCCCGTTGTGATGATTGGGTCTAAGTTATTTTTGCCAATCACTTCTCTAACAACTGACTCGGCGGCTGATTTTACAAGATCACGAGGTTGGTCCACCTTGAACAAGTAATCATCCAGATCATTGATCACCCAAAGAACTGTGAAGTTAATGTCAACAATATTTTCATCTCCCGTCAACATGAGTGATTCTGCGGGTCTGTTCACACCAACACTCGTCTCTTGTTGATCCGTTACATTTTCAACAATTTTTCTTTCAATTGGGTTTGGAAACTTAAAGTGTAATCCGGGACCAGCTGTTCGAACATAATCGCCAAATCGCAAAATCACAGCTTGTTGGTTACCTTGAACCGTGAACACACTCGTAAAGAGTAAGGCAATCACGAGTAAAATCAGAGGGGCCCAAATTGGAATCTTAAAATCGGGCATTTGAGGACCATTGCTACCGCCGCCAGTTCCGCCGCCGCCGCCGCGCTGGCGGCTCTTAAACCCAACAACATTTTCGAGATTGGGTTTATTAGGTTTAGGCGTATTCCCCCAAGGCGAATTACCGCCATTCCCATTGCTACCTTTTCCACCGCCGGGTTTAGGCCCCCATGGACTATTATTATCTGGCATGTCGTCTCCGAAAAATCAGTTGCGCTACATGTGGACGTCTAGCGCCACAGTTTCAAGACTATTCACCCTAACAATTGCCTAGAAAATGCGGTCATAAACAGCGATTGAAAAGGCATAATCGTCTTTTATTCCTTGCGAAGGCCCATTTAATGACGTTTGGCTCCAGATTTCAGGATCAATTTTTGGAAATATTGTATCCCCTTCCACCTCGGTCTGAACATGAGTCACATAGAGCCGGTCACAATACTGCAATAACATGTCATACAGTTGCGCGCCCCCAATTAGCATAATTTCGTCTTGCCCCAATAGGCCAGCATATTCGAAACCCTTGCCGACAAATGCGGGAACATCGTGATATATCTCGGCCCTGGTCGCCTTATAAGTTTGGTCACGCGTCAAGACCAGATTGGGCCGTCCGGGTAAAGCGAAAGGTAAGCTCTCCCATGTCTTGCGTCCCATAAGACAGGGCTTACCCATTGTAACCGCTTTAAAATGCTTCAGATCGCTTGGAAGACGCCAAGGCAGGTCACCTTCGTGGCCAATTACATTATTTTGGTCCATCGCGACAATCGCTGAGAGTTTGGGATTCGTAGTCATATAGACCCCCTAGCCCAAGGCCTTCATGCATGTCGACAGTTCAAAACAAAACCCGCTGGAAATTTGGCTTGCCCATTATGACACTTGTCTATGTGGCTCTGATTCCATTTATCAACTGGTCATTTACCTGGGCGCCGATGTGGGAAGTTCTACCGGGTTGGGCCTTTAATCCCGTAACAATCGTGACGGGCCTCGTTCTTGTCGTCAGGGATTTCGCCCAAAGAGAAGTTGGACATTATGTGCTGATTGCGATGGCCATCGCACTTCTATTGACAGCCTTTGCAGCAGGTCCAGAACTGGCCCTCGCAAGCGGCGGCGCCTTTGCGATTGCGGAACTCGTCGATTGGGCGCTATTTACCTTTACAAAATACCGCCTCTCAACGCGGGTCTTGCTCTCATCCGCGGTTGCGGCTCCGCTTGACACAACAATATTTTTATATGGTGCGGAGATGATCAGACCAGACCAATTGACCGGTCCCAATATTACAATGAGCATTATTGGCAAGATGGTCGGGGCCATCGTGATTTGGTATTTAGTCAAAACACGTTTTGAACGCGAAAATGTGAACTAGAACTTACTTCAAAATTTACCTCTAAGCTATTAGCAACCGCGCATGAAAAGACTTACCCCCATACTCTTATCACTTTTGTGGTCTTCAAACGCACTCGCCTTTGACAGAGCCGCGCTATCAGCGGACGAAATATCTGCCCTGAAAATGGGTGAAGCCATTATTTCTGTTTGGAAAGATAAGAGCCGCACTCATACGCCGAGCGTGTCAAAAGGCGGTATTGATATTATGGCCCCGGCCTCAATGATCAAAGACATGATGCTTGATTGTGAACGCGTGCACGAAGTCTCAACTGATATCAGAGAATGTATAATTCTAGAAACGTCAGAAGATAAGAGTTGGGACATTCGAAAGCAAAAATTCGCTGTCAGTCCATTTTTACCAAAGTTCAATTCGACCTTCCGCACGGAATATTCTGGAAATGCCATAGATGGATTTGTCATGGAAATTTCGAAGATCTCTGGTGATCTTAAAGTGCAAGATGGCCGGTGGGACATTATTCCCCTATCTCCCACCCATAGTCGTGTCATTTATCAAGCCGCTATCGAGCCGTCTCTACCCATTCCAGACAAGGTGATCAGAAAACAAGTTGGCGTAGGTATCCCCCAAATTTTGGAAAACCTACGCAATGTTGTTGAAACCGAATATGCTGACAGTCGAAAAAATAGATCACTTGCAACATCTGCCATGCCTGAAGGTCCAGCCTTCTAATGCCCTTGGACCGGTCCATCAGCGTTGTTATTCCTACCTTTAGGGATGATATCGCGCTCGAATTGCTCCTAGAAGACCTATCAAAACATAGTGTCTCAGAAATCATCATCTGCGATGCAGAAATACGTCCTATCCCAGACTTCATTTTGAAAGCGTCAGTGGCGTCCAATATTCGATATATTCACGCGCCTAAAGGTCGGGGACCACAAATAAAACGCGGTATAGAAACCAGTCATGAAAAACTCATTTGGGTTCTTCATGCAGACAGTACACCGCATCGAAATAGTGTCGAAGACATCCGGATAACCATGTCTGATAAGGACATATCACTCGGATGCTTTCCAATCCGCTTTATGAAGTCTTCTCCAATATTGGCCGGTTTCGCGTATTTCAGCAAGTTTGATTCACGGTTTAGCAGTTTTGGCGATCAAGGTTTTTTCTTCCGCCGGGATGATTATGATAAGCTGCGCCTCGATTTATCGGATTACCCCCTCTTAGAGGATATGGCTCTACGGACCGCACTCAAAACACTTGGGCGCGTCCGGAAATCTAATTTAAAACTCGAAACCTCGGCGCGTCGCTTTAGAAAGTTTGGGCCGCTTAGGACCCAAGCTTATAATATGGCGATTCTGTTTCGCTTTTGGCGTGGAGAAAGCCCGAGCAAGCTTTACCAGCGCTATTACGGCACTATTCCTCAAACAACTCAATCGCACCCGCCGTCATCGAT
Source organism: uncultured Algimonas sp. (assembly GCA_964425355.1). Lineage (GTDB taxonomy): Bacteria > Pseudomonadota > Alphaproteobacteria > Caulobacterales > Maricaulaceae > Litorimonas. Next base: position 21,078 of record CAYRMO010000032.1, read on the forward strand.
TGCACACCAAGTTTAAGAGCCTCTTCGGGCTCAGGCGCAAAAAATGGAGAATGATTTGCGGGTGGCAATAGGCCTGTTTCTTTCGCTTTTTCCATCATCTTAGCATTAGCGCCACCCGTCCAGAATATAAATGTCGGAATAGACCGGTCAAAGCGATGAAACCGCGAGAAGTCTTCCCCGCCCATACTCGGCGGACGCTCAACAATTTTCTCTTCACCAATTGACGCACCAATCGCCTTCATAACCCGAGCGGTCATATCCGGATCATTAAAGGTCGATGGCGTATAATCACTTTCGAACTCAACGATTGGCATCAACTCTTCGGGTAGGCCAGCTGACAAAGCCTGTGCAATGGCGATCCGCTCAATCCCATCTAGCAAGGTCTTGCGTACATCATCATCATAAGAGCGGACTGTGATCAAAAGCTTTGCCTCATCCGGAATAATATTGTGCTTATATCCGGCTTGAAAGGACCCCACAGTTACAACGCCCGCTTCAAGCGGATTGACCTCGCGTGAGACAAGGGTTTGCAGGGCATTTATAATTTGCGACCCCAAGACGATCGGGTCTTTGCCCATATGAGGTGCAGATCCATGCGCGCCCACGCCTTTGATTGTAATATCGACACTATCAACATTGGCGAGAGCATAGCCTGGCGTGTAAGCAATTGTTCCAGCAGAGTCCCAACCGGACGTATGGGTAGCAAGTACATAATCTGGCTTTGGAAATCTCTCATACAAGCCGTCATCCAGCATGGCCAAGGCGCCCAATCCAACTTCTTCGGCAGGTTGGCCAATTATAACCAATGTGCCGGACCATTTGTCTTTATGCTCGATCAATTGGCGCGCCGCACCGACGGCAATGGCCATGTGACTATCATGGGCGCAAGCATGCATTATGGGAGCTTCATTGCCCTTATGGTCTTTGCCTACGGCTTTAGACTCATAAGGCAATCCGGTTTTTTCCAAGAGCGGAAGCGCGTCAATATCAGCCCGCAACATAACGGTTGGGCCATCACCATTTTCCATAACGGCAACAACGCCATATCCGCCTACACCAGCCATGACTTCACCGACGTCTTTTTTGACCTTGGCTTTTACCCAATCATCTCCGACATTTTCCGTGACATCAAAACCCAATGATTTCAGTTCTTTAGCGTAACGTACTGATGTTTCTTTTTCCATCAAAGAGAGTTCAGGATTTTCGTGGAAATGCTTATAAAGATCCAGCACATAGTCATAATCAGCATTGACCGAAGATGTTAGATTGCCAATGGATGAGGGTGTTTGAACCTCCGTGGAAGAAGATTTAGGTTCTTCTGCGCAAGCGCTTAGGGGTGAAACGAGCGCTAAAAGCGCCGCAGATGTTGCAAATAAATGTTTCATAGCGAGCCTCTCATCTTTTGGATTTGATGGCCCGCTTTATGCCCCGATGCAAGTCACTTTAAACGGCGACCTTTCCAGCAATATGGGGATGGGCTTTATATCCAATAATTTTCACATCCTCATAGGTAAAGCCGTCAATTTTACTGACCTCGGGATTTAGCTTCAATTTTGGAAGCGGCATTGGATCCCGCGTCAATTGCAACTCGACTTGTTCAAAATGGTTTGAATAAATATGCGCATCCCCAAATGTATGGACAAAATCACCAACCTCCAGATCACAGATTTGCGCCATCATATGTGTGAGCAAGGCATAGCTGGCGATGTTAAAAGGCACCCCCAGAAATATATCCGCGCTCCGTTGATAGAGCTGACAAGACAGTTTCCCATTCGCCACATGAAACTGGAACAAACAATGACAGGGCGGAAGGGCCATTTCATCTACATCAGACGGATTCCAAGCGCTGACAATATGACGGCGTGAATATGGGTTGGATTTTATCGCCTCGACAACATTTTTAACTTGATCAATGACTCGACCCTCAGGGCCCTCCCAGCGGCGCCATTGTTTGCCATAGACAGGGCCAAGATCACCATTCTCATCCGCCCATTCATCCCATATGCGAACGCCATTCTCTTGAAGGTAAGAAATATTCGTATCACCCGCCAAAAACCAGATCAGCTCATGGACAATAGACTTCTTGTGTAATTTCTTGGTCGTGACCATAGGAAAGCCCTCGGCCAGATCGAATCGCATTTGATAGCCAAAGACTCCACGCGTGCCCGTCCCCGTCCGGTCCATACGGTCGACGCCATTTTCCATGACATGACGAAGAAGTTCGAGATATTGCTGCATAACCCACCTCTAAATCGAGACATGGTGAAGTAAAAGGGGATAAATTGAAAACTTGGCGGGTTTCGGTGTCTCGCTACAGTCGCGCAACAACCGAAAGCATAGCATCAATCGTGGCAGCCCCTAATTCGGCTGAGCGGTCTGGGCTCCATCCCTCCCCTGCATCTGGCGCATTGGCATTATCTTTGAACGGCATTTCAAGGGTCATGGCCAAACAATCATAGCGATGCGCTACAAAATTCGTACACATGGTCAGATTGGCCTTACCAGGTTGAGATATAGGATAGCCAACCTCAGTCTGAAAATCCGGTGACGCCTTTTTATAAGCCTCTAAAAAGGCCAAAAGATCGCCATCTTGCTTTTCTGTGTAGCCCGGAATGCCCTGGGCACCCGCTATAAAATTATAGGGTAAGGCTTCATCGCCGTGAACGTCCAGACAAAGTACAGGATTATCACCATCCATCGCCGCAATAACACAATCAACCTCAGGCGAGCGCTCCGGCGTCGACACGCCCCATTCGCGGTTTAAATTTGCGCCGGCTGCATTTGTACGCAGATTCCCGTGTCGGGAGCCATCAGGGTTCATATTTGGAACAATTCTAAAATGTGCAGATTTCAAAAGCGTTTTTGACGCCGCGTCTTCTGGGTCTAAAAGCCTAGCCAAAAAACCTTCCATCCACCATTCAGCCATGCTCTCGCCAGGATGCTGACGCGCAATCACCCAAAATGTCTTATCCCCTTCGCCAACGCGCAGGCAGTCAATATCTTGTCCGTCAATAGACTGACCTAGGACTTCAAGCGAAACGCCATCATGTTGCAGGCAATCTGCAATAAGGTCTGCATGACGCTCCATGCTGTAGGGCGCGAAATAAGCGTAATAAACAGAATCTAACTCTGGCGTATGGTTCCAAACGAGGTGACCGTTTTCATAGCGTGTGTTTTCGACACGAAACCAGTCTTCACGGTCATAGCTCGCAACGACCCGGTAATTCTCCCAACCGCCCGTATAGGCCGCATCAGCAGCATTGGTTAGGCGGAAGGTGCACTGTGTATTTTTCGTCCCGGTCGCGCGAAAATAGAACCACTGGAAGAAATCGGAATTTGTATCTTTTCTGATTTGCAGTCGGATGTCCGTCGGATCACTTGCATGATCAACAATGATATTGCCCGCATCAAATGCGGCCGTAATATTGAGACTCATTCTGTTTCGCTCCTCGTGCATTTTGAGATAAGTTATACCCAGACAAACCGCAGAAATTGGGCCTTAGTGCAATTTCTAAGTTCATGTTATCGCAAATTGCACTAGATGGTAAAATCTTCGGGCAATGAAATAACGGCTTGAACGGCGTCCGGTATGCTTTGGGGATCAAGGCCTTTCCAGAATACGCGCCATGAGACATCCGCAATTTCGCTATCAACGATCTGCATGCCATCGCATTGTTTCATATACCAGTCATTAAAGGGATTTTCGAGCCGAGAGCGCCAAACAAAAGACGAGATGTCTTCGCAAGCTGCATCCCAGATATCGCGTCCAATGCCCTCGCCCCGTGCTTCTCGGACAACGAAGAATTTAGAAAGATAGGTCAACTCATCTGACTCGGTATCAAAGGTTTTAAAGAGCGCCCCACCTCTATATTTTGAATCGATACATCCAAAAGTCAGCGGCGTATCAAAGAAATCAAGATTTAGTCTTTTCCCAAATGCAGCATCGATTGCCGTTGACAATTTTGGTATAGAAAAGGCGTCAAAACGCGTCCCTTTGACGATCTCCGCCCCGCGCCGGATTAAGGTCCCTGATCCACGCTCTGTGAAAAGTTCACCCAAGAGGTTTAAGGGCGACGCTATAATGTAGCTACGACGGTTCTCAGATTCTTTATCGAGCTGTAAAACAGTATCGAGAAAACGGATTTGACCTGCTGAAAAATTTTCGGTTTCCATAAAGTCTGGTAACTGCTCAATCGTTAGCGTTTCCTTACGGTTGCCATTTTGATTCAGTCCGCCCGAGGGTTGTAAAAAGATAAGTTTGCGGGGTTGGAACCCTTTTATAAGCTTCGCCAAGCTCATTTTACCTCTGCGATCCGTCATAATCAGAATTGGCACATTGCCTACGCGTGCTTTTCGGCGCACTTCCGAAATCAAGCCATAACTCGCCGTATCTAGTTTGGTGTTTTTAACTCCGGATCTTTCAAGATCTCGTGACAAGCTCTGCGCTTTTATCTTGGCCCCGCTGGGGTCCCCCAAAGCACCGACAATAAGGACGGGGGTAAGACCGAGGTTTGACAATATGCGTAGCGCTGAGGTCAGAGATTCCAATAATGGGTTTTTGAGACAACGCGGATCTAAAACGATCATCGCAAATGTCTCAGCATCCTGTCTGGCAAAGAGTTCCGCATAATATTTTGCGTCTCTTTGCGCCCCAATAGCAGAAAGGCTTTGTAAGACTGTCTCACGGATATTCATCAGAGGCCGCGCTCTAAGGCCCGTCCATATCGTGCCGCTGCCATGTCTAATTGATCAATTTCGACATATTCATTCGGTTTATGGGCTTGTTCAAGATGACCAGGCCCAAAGACGACAGTATTTAGACCCGCCTCACTTAACATTGCAGCTTCGGTCCAATAGGGCAGATCGACTATGTCTAAGCCTGAAAACAGAGGTCTAAATACCGAAATTTCATGCGTCGCAAAGGGTTCGAACGCTACAATTGTATCTAACTCAGGCGCCTCACCATCAACATTTTGAGCTAGTCGATAAATATCGCTCTCCCTTTGTTTTACATTGTCACCCGGCGGCGGGCGCATGGACATCCATAATTTCGCATAGGTCGGAATAACATTATAAGCGCCATCACTATCTAGCTCACCAATATTTACACACAAACCTTTGAAAGGGTCTGTGCCATAATCAAGATGAACGTCAGCATAATCTCCGATTTTAGCCGCCAAACGCGCCGCCTCTAAAAGCGGGCGTTTTGTGATATCGGAGAGTGAGCTATGTCCGCCAGGTCCTTGAAATTGCGCCGTTATAGCCAGCATGCCACGATGGGCGCGCCCGACGCGACACGAGGTCGGCTCGCAGACAATGGCTGTCTCTATACCCTTGCCGTGACCCGCCTTGATAAAGGCTGGCATGATTTCACTGCCATGTTCTTCATCACCTGAGAATAGAACCGCAACGTCCTTTGGTTTTACCGCTGAGAGTGCCCCTAAAATACAGGCTGCGGCGCCCTTAATGTCACTTGTACCCAGACCAATCACGCGACCACCATCGCGGCGCAAGGTCAATGGATCACCCGTCCAGCCTGCCCCGCTAGGCACCGTATCAATATGGACATTCAATAGAGTCTTTGGCCGGCCCCATGACGCAAAGACATAGCCTGAGTCAGACTTGCCCCGTGAGCGTTCGACTTGCGACACAATCAGCTCATCTGGCGAGAATTGTTTCAACATCTCTTCTAGATATCGTACACAGACCATTTCGTCGCCTGACCCATTGCGTGTGTCAAAAGCGACCAATGTTTCAAGATAGTCGAGAATAGTGGATGTGTGCATGTTGGAAATCAGTTTTCTCTCAATTGAACAATAGTCACCCCCACCGCCTATTCTGTTACGCAAGGGCAATTGGACTTGCAAGTCAGCATTTTCATCCCCATACTATAGAGGCTGGCTTGCCAGCTATGACGATAAACGCGCATGCAATAAGCGGACTGGACCCGGGGGCGGTACCCGGCGGCTCCACCATAATCGCTCAGAAGGTTTCAGAGCGGTTTTGATGGGGCCGAAATAGGATCGACAGACGTCTAAAGATGTTAGCTTTCGTTCGTGTG
>CAYRMO010000033.1:0-12534 GCA_964425355.1 uncultured Algimonas sp.
CTCGATTGGATGGTCCGATATCAGCTACGGCTTCTTGAACCCAAAGGTCAGGCTGTCCCGCACGATCCAGCGTATAAATTTGCGCCACGGCGCGGCTATACCGATCGCGCCTCTCGCCGCCATAATAGAGTTTCACATCGCGGCCCTTAATCAGCGCCGACAAAGCGGCTTTGGCTTCCGCAGCATAAGGCCAAGCCCGCGCCGAGCGCCGCGCTATACGGGGGGCCTGTATGGCGGAGAGGCGTACGGACAATTCTTCGCCGCTCGCCAGAGCCAAGACGAAACTATCGCCGTCTATAATCCGGGCGACCCGTCCGGTTTCGCCCGCCCCCACAGAGTCAGCAGAGGGTAATTTAATATTGCCTAGCAGGACACAAGACGCCGCCCCCACGAGAAGAGCCGTCCGCCGCGTTACCGCGGCGCCCTTTCGCTCCGCGCAAACTCGGCCAGATTTTATGTCAGGCATTTGATACACGCCGCGATTGTTTCACAATTTTAGCGATAGGTCGAATCCGGCAAGGCCCTTCAGAAAGCTTGAGACTCACAGCCTCATCGCATAAACGCGGCACCGTGGTCCCGTAGCTCAGTCGGATAGAGCATCAGATTCCTAATCTGGAGGCCGGTGGTTCGAATCCACCCGGGATCGCCAACTTGAATTTATGTTTGAATTCCTCAGGAAAAGAAAATGTTTCATTTAAAAAAACACGTTTCACTGACAGCTTTATTTGCCGCTACATGCATTACGGCATCCTGTTCAGGTGAGCCTAAAAATAATTCTCATGAGAAAGTTGGAACAGTTTTGGTGATGGCAGATACGACAGGTGACGGAGGCTATGAAGATCTAATAATACATGCCGAAGATGATTATACGGTTATATTTTCACTCAGTCTTGATGACGTGCCGAATGACATAGACCACGCTGAAAATTATTATGTTGTTTTCAGTGGACTCACGCTTTTCAATTGCAATGCGATAACTTTGTCCCAAGACGACAGGCGTGAGCTTAGGAAGCTCAAGAATAAACAAGTTCAGGCGGCCCAGGCCACAAGTTTTTCAGAAGACGGAGAAAAAAATCGTGAGGCGTTTTCTGAAGGTAATCCTATAACAGTTTTGGTGTTGGGAGAACTCCAAGAGGTACGAGTAATTGATAGTGAGACAAAATATTCTGACGAAGAGGCTTATCACAGCAAGGTGTTACTAAACAGCGATACAGGTGACTATGTTGGGTTTATAAGTGAAGATTTCGGTCAATTATTACAATCCGTAAAACTGGATCAACCCATCGATCCGAAGATTACCGAATTTGCTTCAGAGAATTGTAGGCCCGAGCCTCTGCAATAATATTGTTCAGGATTGGATCCTCAAACGGGTTAAAACGAACAATCCCCATGTGCTTTGATGAGGCCGATTCCATAGATCGGGTCTTTGCCATTTTCGCCGAGATCGATTGACGACTCTGCCAGAGCTTTTGAAATTTCGGTGACCGATTGATCTTGCGTTTCCTTGGCATGAGAGGCGATCATAGCTGTTACGAAAGGGGCGGCAATGGATGTGCCAGATACAAATTTTCCGTTGTCTCCGTCGGGGACATAGATACGTACACCCGGGGCAGCAAAGTCGACATGTGATCCTCGTACGGCTGATTCAAAAATTTCCGTATCTTTGTCAACGGCGGTAGCCGCGATGACATTATCAAAAGCGGCGGGGTAACGCGGGCTCGCATCTTTTCCGTCATTGCCGACGGCAGCTACAATTATCATGCCTTTGTCTGATGCACGCCTAACGGCCTTTTCTAATGTTGGATTATTCGGGCCTGCCAGGCTAATATTTAGAACTTTTACGTCGCTCTGAACCATCCAGTCCAAGGCTTTAAGCATTGGGAATATTCCGGAAAAGTCTTGGCCTTGTGTATCTTGGGCAACGACGCCAGCCACATAAAAATGACCTTGATGAAGGCGAGATGGATCGAGGAGGATAGAGGTAATCGCTTCGCCATGTTCCAGAGCTTCAGACGAGGGTGTCCCCGAAATAAAGGATTGGTAAGATAAACGATTTTCATGGCGCGCCAAAAAACCCTGTGACAGACCGCCATCAATTACGCCAACCGTGAGGGCGGCCTCACAGCCTGTGTCCGGCCAATCGATAAGTTGATCGGCATAGGAAACATTTGCCGGGTGGATCTTGGTCTGCGCGGAATTTAGTTCATATTTATGGTTCACGCCAACAGAGGAGGCGGGTTGAAGTCGTTCAAGCTCGACAACCGCATCATGCGGATCAATACCTTCTGGGCAATCAAAGGTCATGACATACATGTCGAGACCTTCGAGTTTTTCCTTTTTCTTAAGCCGGTAACCCCACTCCGCGGCTTGTTGTTCCAGATCAACCGCAATGACTTGCGAATTCACAACCGCAATGACTTCGGTTTCATTGATCAAGGTCTCTGACGTCGCAACGCTGTCTATCCTTTGATTGGTTTCGGCCGGCAAAGTTTGGCAGGCGCCGAGTCCAATAAGACTAAGACAAAGTAAGCTTGTAAATTTCGTTTTCATATCTGACTCGCTTTACTTTAAGACGTTATAAAAGGCCAAAGGGTTCAATCGAAACTGTAACTTGTAGAGAAGATAACAGATCTAGCGTCATGTGTAAAAAGACCAACTTCATCTGCTGACGCCTTGGTCTTATAGTCTCCAAATTCAAACAGAAGTGTTAAGTCGCTTATATTTCCGCTTAGGCTTAGGTTGAACTCTTCGCCATAATTGCGGCGGCTCACATCTGAAGTGAAGTTATGGTATCCAATATTGGCGCGTATACGTTTAATCGGGCCTAGGGTTCCAAAGTCAGTTTTAAAATTAATATGATAGTCTTTTATCCCATCGGTGGGCGTTGTAAAAAATCGATCTGTAACGCCTTGAAAACTATGTAATGAACCTAAAGGGGCTTGCAGGGCTATGCCGTCATCACTTCCGAGCACTTCCAATCCAAGATCAAGCTTGAGCCGATCATATTGGAACTCAAGGCCAATATCGCGGTAGAAGGCTTCATATGAATTCGGATTGTCGGCAAAATCAGATTGTCGTGCAAATGATGCATCCCAAGCCAGCCCATATTTATCCCAATGGCGACGTCCGTGCCAGCGAATGCCTGTTGTTTGGTTTGAAAATGTGTCTATCGGATTGGCGGCTAGTCCGGTCTCAAGATCAAGTGCATAGTGAAATAATGAGAGCTGCCCAAGGGGCAGCGGGTGTGCATAATTTATAATATAGGAGTCGCCAGAAAATTCTCCCACAGGGCTATCATTGCCAAAATGACGATGTACTTTATTAAAATAGCCCAGATTGAGCTGTCCTTTGCCGAGTGTGACTTCTGCTCTTAAGGCGTCAAAGGTCTGATCATTTTGGCGAAATTCCCATCGTCCTAAAAAACGCCAATTATCGAGTGCAAATCTTTGACGACCAACCGTAACACGGGTCCCCGGGATAAATTCCGTTTGTAATTGTAGCCTGTTTAACTCGATTGTCTCAACGTCTATAATCGTAGGCGCATTGATATTCCCATTAACAGAGTCATTAAAGTCATCAATAAGTTGCTCATTGCCTTCAATTTCGACAAGGGCTGAAAATAGGTTTGAGACTTCAAATTCTAATCCAGTTTGAACGGATAGGGTCAAAGCCTCACTGATATCTGGGAGATTTTCCTGATCCAATGTTTGGTATCGTAACCGGCCGTCGGCGTAGAAATTTACGTCTAAAAAATCCGCAAAGTCAGTATCATTTGATTTAGATTGCGCCCAACTTTGTTGTGCATTCAAAGCGAATGCCAAAGTCAGAAAGAGCCAATATTTCCGCCTCAGATATCGCCGCACGCCGTATATGTCTCAAAAAATACATTTTCTTGGCTGAGCAAATCCGTCACCGCGTCACAGCTTTTTATATTTGCAAATGTGACAAGATAGGTCTCACGGGAATCCGGCCCAGACGTTACAAGCCCATCATGTGAGATAAGAAAATCTGTCAGAGATTTTGCCACCACATCATCGTTCAAGCTAACGCGCATACTTATCGAAGTTTCTGATTTACCAGCCATGAAATATTGGTCGTCCGAGGATGCATCCGAACGTAAGTTCATAAAGGCAGCTTGTCCAATTGCAACACAAGCCAAGCAGGCCGCAGCATATTGCCAAAACCGCTTGGGCTGTCTGTCATTTGCAGCCATTGGTGACGACGCTGGAGCCGCGACGGGTCCTTGTGTATCTGCATCAATGGCTTTTGAAAGCCTCGCCCAGCCAAATTCAAGGCCAGAATCTGAAACATCATCATTTTTCAAAGTATCACGGAGTGACTTTTGGAAGGCAATGTCAGCCGCGAAGTCAGGGTCTTGCTGTGCCAGAGCCTCGATCTCTTCGACCTCGGCATGGCTCAATTCACCGCGCAAAAATGCGGGGATGTTCAAAGAAAGTTTGTCACGATATGTCATGTCGTTGCTCATTTAGGTGCATGTTATCGAGTCTAAGTCGCCTGGGAAATGAAAAGGTTCATTTTTTTTGTTCACTTTTCATAATTTGAAGCAGGTTTTTCTTAGCATGCAAAATGCGCGTTTTGACGGTTCCAACGGGACAGTTTTCGATTTCAGCTATCTCCGCATATTTTAAATCCTCGAAAAAAGCGAGGTGAAGCACACGACGATGGCTATCTGATAATTTTTTTAGAGCTATTCTGAGGGTCGCCGCGTCTTGCGACATTGTCATCATATCTTCGGCATTGATGTCATCAGACGCCATATCTGGCACTTCATCTGTAAAGGACACTTTTGCATTTCGTCGGTTTGTATCGATAGATTTATTTCTGGCTATTGTGAATATCCAGGACTTAAGTGAAGACCGTCCTTCAAATTTGTGAGCGTTTTTCCAAACCGCCATCATGGTTTCATGTACAAGATCAGCCGCTTGGGTGGGGTCCGCCAACCAGTTTTTGACAAAACTACTTAAGGGTCCAGCATGGGCGTCATAAATTTCACGCATAGCGATCTTATCGCCCTGAGCTAGTCTTTGAACGAGTTGTTGTTCTTTCACTTTTTTGTCTGATGCATCAAACATTCAAGGTATAATCTTTCGCGCAGGTGGAGGCGATTAGGAGCCCATCGTCTTATATGGAAAGAAACTTAAAACAAATCCTGATCACATTTTTGTTAACCGATCCTGCATTTTTTTCTGAACTTTTTTCAATGGCCTAACGACAGAGGTCCAGTTGTTCAAATTCGTTGAACCATTTCCTTAGAGGGTATGAAAATGAAAAAGAGATTTATTTTGGCCGGTGTTGTTACAGCGGCTTTGCTTGCGGCTTGTAGCAATAGTTCCAATGATGGCGAGGTTATCGTTGACGAACCAGTTGGTAACCCCCCGCCGGTCGCTGACACTCAGGGCGCATGTCCAGATGTTGGGAATTTAACCGTCACTGAATCCGCTGCAGGTCAGTGCGTAGTTGGCGGTATATTGGATCAGGATGCGACATTGAGCGCTGATATCATGTGGTTCTTAGAGGACGCGCTTCAGATCGGTAACAATCAATTTGCGACGACACTCACAATTGAGGCGGGGACACAAATCCGCGGCTCAGGTTCAGATCATATTTTGGTTTGGCCAGGTTCCACAATTCTTGCCAATGGGACAGGTTCTAATCCGGTTCAAATGTTATCAGATGATGACGGTGTTGACGGGACAGGCGAATGGGGTGGCTTATTCCTACGCGGATTTAACGGACTCCCAACCTTGACGGGAACGCAAGGTGCCAATGTTCTAGACTATGTTGTTGTTGCCGAAGCTGGTGCGCCTGTAGACGTTACAATTGATGGGAATACGGTCACATATCAGGACAATATTGTTGTAAATGGTGTCGATAGTTCATCAATCCTGACCTTTGTTCAGTCGCATAATTCTGCGCGTGACGGGTTCCATATTCTAAATGGCGATCCACGTATGTCTTGGTTGCTCTCAACAGGTGCGACACGTGACGGGGTTTGGTATCGCGATTTTGATGGTCTAATCAAAGATCTGTTGGTTATTCATAACTCTGATTCTGGTCGCTCAGGCATTTACGCGAGTGAAACTGTAGCAGGGAATTCTAATCCAAGAATTGTCAACGCCACTCTGGTTGGTCGAGACGGCGATAGTGTTTCAGGCGCCAATGATACAAGTGCCGCCGAATTTGGTATTCTCTTTGCTGACAATTCAGATCAAATTCGTATGGCGAATGTCCTGATCGCAAACTTCCGTCACGGGTGTTTTGAAGTAGATGAGGGCGCTGATCTTTCTGGAATTGATACAACTATTCCGGGACCGACATATCTTGACGGCGTGCATTGCGCGAATGAAGCGGGTGCGAATGGTCAATTTGGTGTTGTACGCGCTGGCTCAACAGGGTTCCCAGCCGGAACGGTTGCGCCTAATGGCTCGAATGGTGATGGGTTTGTATACTATAATGGGGTTGCCGCCCCAGTTGTCTTTACAGGTGAAATTGCTGACCGGTCGACCAGTTTTACGGCCAGTTGGTATCTAAATACACTCGGTCGTTTTTCAAATGGTCTATTGGGAACAGATACAGATATCCTAAATGGCTTTCTGGATGGCGACACAAATGGTGATGGCGTGCTTGATGCCTCAGATAATGGATCTCCGTTCATTATCGAAGATACCGCATTTAACGCGGATGTTGCTGGTGATACTGGTGGATATGATCTGACCCATGTCGGTGCAGTGCGTAGTGGCAATCCAGACAATGCGGCTCAGTTTGATGGCTGGACGGTTGCGACAGGTGTAGGCGAAGGCTTTGTTGTTATGGAGCCCGCGCAATAGGTTCTCTTTAATTTTGACCAATTGAAGGCTCCCTTTGGGAGCCTTTTTTTATTTATGGAATACCTATTTTATTCCAAGTTGATCGAGACGCCATTCCAGAACATTTAAACGGTCCATGCCAAAAAAAGGTTCGCCGCGCAGGACGGTCGTGGGAACCCCCCAATGCCCTGATTTTCGAAGCGCTTTGTCATTTTCATCCAATTTGCGATCCAGCTCTGTCTCTGAGCCGGCTATTTTTGCCTCTAAACCCGCTAGGTCAATTCCCGCTTCGCCCAATGTGTCAGATAAAATCGTGCCTTCATTCCACGCGGTGCCGCTCCAAATTAGACGGCTAGATATGGTCATAAAATCGAGACCAATACCAGCTTCGCATGCTAAAACGCCCAGATAGGCCAAGCGGTAAATATAAGGTTGGTCCTCTGCAATTTTACCGGTTTCAAAATTTTGGACAATGGGGTCCGGATTGGGTCGAGTTAACAGCTGATCTGTCATCTGTGCGAGCCTGAAAATATCTCGCATAAGATAGCTTAACCAATCTGGACCTCGACTATCAAAGAAATTCGGGTCTCGGATAGCTAAGGGATGAACGATTTTGGGGTTGAATATGACGTCGCGTCGCGCCGCAATATCATGGATGGGTTTCAGGGCGAGATAGGAATAAGGAGAGCGGAAAGACCAATATAGATCGATAGTTTCGGTCATTTTTTACTCCATGATTCGACGGCATAGATAAATTGTGAGACACTAGGGTAATGGTGAAACAGCACACAGATCAACCTCAGATGACACGCCGCACAGTGCTTGTCGCATCAATTGGATGTTTGTCCCTATTAGGCGCGGCAAAACCCCATGAAATCGTTGGGTTGAAACAAGGCGAAAGCGGACGTGTTCTTAGGGTGATTGATGGGGATAGTTTCGTCCTACAAACAGAAGAGGGCGAACTGACGGTTAGATTAGCCTCTATTGAAGCGCCGCATTTTGGGCGTGAAGACACGCCTGCTTGGCCGTTTGCAGTTGAATCTAAGTCTGCATTGCAGGGCCTAATTTTGGGGCAAGAAGTGAGCCTCTATTATGCTGATCGTAAACGCGACCGTTTTGGCCGCGCGATCGCGCAAGCCTATGTCACGTCACCTAACAGATCGTCGGAGATTTGGGTGCAATCCGAAATGATCAAACGGGGATTTGTACGTGTTTATAGCTGGCCGAATGAGCGCGTAGATATTGGAGCACTTTATCGTCTTGAGCAGGCCGCGCGGCGCAAAAATCTAGGCATTTGGAGCGACCCTTTTTACACGATACGTTCACCTGACCCAGATCCTCTAGCTCAATTTGTTGATAGTGTTCAGATCATTGAAGGCATTGTCACATCAACCGCTGATGTTCGTGGGACAATATACCTTAATTTCGGGGCGGATTATAAAACCGATTTTACTATTGCGGTTGCACGGAAATATAGGCGCAAGTTTGAATCGATTGATCCCGTATCTCTGGAGGGTGCCCGTGTTCGGGTGAGGGGATGGGTCGAATTATATAATGGTCCAATGATTTGGATTGATCATCCAGACCGACTGGAAATTTTGGATTAGTGGCCCGCCCTAGGGCGCTTGGTATTGTGCACAATAGGCGCTAGCGGGTAATTCAACACGTGAGACCACATCTTGGTTGGAATGTACAAGCCAACATTTATTAGCACCATCTATTGTTAATCTGAAATCACCTGTGGGTTGGAAATGCCGGGGTTGATTTTGCTGCAGTCCCGTATGTCGTTTATGGGTGGTCAAAACCGGACTTGCCACGAGACTATCCGGATTTACAATTAATTCGGGCCCGCTCATATCCCGAACAAATACGCGTATCGCATTGCGTGTTGGTCCATCTTCGGGATTTAACATGACGGCGTCTACAGTTTCCGGGAAGCTATTGGTGGTCGCGCAAGCACTTAAGCTCAAAGCGGAAGCCGATAGTATTAAAATGCCGATAGAGGTCTTGGTTCTGTAGACAGTCATGATCATTGATTTCCTTCAGCGTCTGTTCCCCTAAGATCTAATAAGGTTCTATTGGCTTCCATTGCGATCATCCGCGGATGCTCGAGTAATGGGTCAGACGTTTCAAAATTAAACGTCTTCGCATTAGCCGGTCCATTTGCATCTGTTTTTGCCGTGGCCGTTGAAGGGCAGCTCCCGGTATTGGCAAAGCTAATCGCCGCAGACAGTAAAGCTTCGCTAGGATCGCCGAGGGGGGCCGCAAAATCATCAACAACATCGCAACCGGGGATAACCAAGCCAGTGGCGCCAATTGGTGTATTTGGAACCAGTCCATCATCGAAATCACCAAAGCCAGCAGCGTTCACACCTCTGAAGTGAAGCGGAACATAGGTGATGCCGCAATTTTCGACCGGAATTTGCCCTGTCGGCTTGCCGCAGGTTCTTGTGCCGATTTGAATGACCTCGAGACCAATCCCCAATAATCCATTCATAACAGCTTCTGATGCCGAACAGGATTGTGACGTGGTTAAAACAAAGACTCGCGGTAGATCGAGGCTTGGCAGATCTTGACCCGCATCAACCGAAAAACCAATTGTTTCTGAAATAAACGGGATGGGATCTACCGTTTGGCCTGTGAGAGGGTTTCTGTTTGGCGCCCGACTATTAAACTCCTGCGCGTAAAATACGCGGTTTTCGCTGACCGGACCAGCCGCCATATAGCCAATCTGCGCAGCCAATGCGAGGAGACCACCGCCATTATAACGGAAATCGAGCACCAGATCATCAACGCCAGCATTTGAAAGTTGCGTGAAGGCATCAAGTAATTGCTCTTCGCCCGTAAAGGGGCCAAAGGTGTGATAGTGGATATATCCGATTTGCTCGCTGCCATTTTGGATGATCTCAACGGCGTTTACGGGTTCAATTGTAATCGATTCAGAGGTGATGGTGATGTCTTGCTCGGACCCATCTGGGAATCTGACACCAATAACGTGATCTTCTCCAATGGCCGTTGGGAATAGACCATCAAGGATTGCATCAATATCTTCATCTGAGCTACCGTCGATGAAATCAACACCGTCAACCGTGAGAAGTCGGGCGCCCCGTGTAAATCCGGCTGCTTCGGCATTACTGCCGTCCTGGGTGAAAGAGACGCGCCAGTCTCGGCCAGGCGAAGCCGAGCGAATCCGCGCAAATTCTGCACCATAGCCAAATGTCGGCGCGCCACTTCGTGTGGCTTCGAAGTCTTCGGTTGATTGAATAAAAGAGAACCGATCGACGAGGCGCCCGGTCGGGGTCGCAGCTTGTGTTAATCTCTCATCGAAATATGCGCCTCTGTCATCAAAACCATTGGGATCACTATCTGTAACCTGATCAAAGAAAAGATAGGTTTCATCCATGAAGGACCTGATCCAGAATAATTCATGTATTAGTTGGCCTTGCGTGTCATCTCTTGGATTTCCGTCGAGGTCCAGATCTGTTCGGACGGTCGCACAGACAGATTTCAAATCCGAGGAGGGTGGGACGCTATTGGCGACAAAATTTGGAATGGCCGGGCTGTTAGATACGGGTGGCGCTACACCCACGCTGGTTTGGGAAGAACCGCCACCCCCGCCGCAAGCCGCGAGCCCGAAACAGGTTGCGCCGGAAATTAACAGGGTTTTGAAATTCTTAACCATAACATTTCACCTATTGAATATAACCTCAACGTAAGATGAATGATCCCAAAAATAAACCTCCCGTCAAGCGGGAGGTCGATCAAATTTACATTATAAATCGGTAATTTAGGTGGCTTTATGCCGCAGCTTCGTCTTTATTTCCATCAGACGTGCCGCCCTCGGCTTCGTTTGCTGCTTCGGCCTCTTTTGCGGCTTTTGCGGCTTGTCTTGAGCGAGCTTTTGCCAATGTATCCAAGATTTCACCCATCGCCATATCTCGAGACGAATTATGAATTGCAGCCACTTCGCGGACCATTCGATCAAGGGCGCGTTCGTAAAGTTGACGTTCAGAATAAGATTGCTCGGGCTGAGCATCCGTTCTGTGAAGGTCCCGAACGACCTCGGAGACTAAGATTAGGTCACCAGAATTGATCTTCGCCTCATATTCTTGAGCCCGGCGCGACCACATTGTGCGTTTGATACGGGCGCGACCTTTTAGTGTCGTAAACGAATCTTTGAGTGTAAGCTCATCTGAAAGTGCGCGCATGCCAGACGTGTCAGCTTTCGCTGTTGGGACGCGTAATGTCATTTTGTCTTGCTCAAAATGAACAACATAAGCTTCAATATCGAAACCCGCTATGACTTCTTGTTCGATGCCCACAACATCTCCAACGCCATGTGCGGGGTAAACAATATGTTGACCCACACGGAATTGATGTTTGGTCGATTTTTTCTTCGCGGCAGTCTTTTTCGCAGCCATGATATACCTTCTCTAACGCAAACCAAAAGCGCGGACGCCATTCAAGACGGACCGCGCTTTCGTGTAAATTTTCCCTATTATATCACAATTTTCAGCAAAAAGCGAATCTCCTATGAGATGAGGCCGCTTGCGCGTTTATTCGTCGCCTATTCCAGGCTTTTCACTGAAATATTTTTCAAATTTACCCGTTACCCCATCATATTTCTCATGCTCGGGTAAAGGCTCTCTTTTTGTGGTAATGACAGGCCAGATTTCAGCATATTTTGTATTGATTTCAAGCCACTTCCCATCCGCTTCATCTTCCGTGTCTGGGACAATAGCGTCTACGGGACATTCAGGTTCACAAACCCCACAATCGATACATTCCTCAGGGTGGATGACCAGAAAGTTCTCACCTTCGTAAAAACAGTCAACAGGACAGACTTCAACACAGTCTGTATGTTTACACATGATACAATTATCTTTGACGACATATGTCATGAATTGCAGGCTCCAATTCGCTTTTCGGGCGCGATTTGGCGTGTTGAGAGCCATGTGTCAACACTATGCCGCAATAGGGTCCAATCTTTATTCTAAATCAGCACTACGTAAAGGGTTTGCGCTTCTTTTGCGGGGCCCCGCCTTTTTCCCGCGTCTATCATTTTAACTGAGAGCAAATGTGTCCCACGCATAAATGTAACGCTATCGCCGGGACGGATAAGCGTATGCGGTTTTTTGATACGTTCGGTCTTGCCTTGACGCGTGATCCTAACTTTTCCCGCTCCGATAAGCTTGGCTGCGCCCGTTCGCGTTTTCTGCAATCGCGTACGATATAACCAGAGATCAAGACGACAGGCTGTGAGGTCCCGGATTTGTTTTGATTTATCAGTATCTGTCGACCGTAAGCGCGCCAGAACCTAATCTTTCTTATTTTTCTTCAGGGACGCAAGAGCGGCAAAAGGAGAATTCTCGATTTGCTTTTGCGAGGGCGGTTTGTTTGCCCCTTTTTTGTTTTGAAAGGACTTGTTGCCTTTAAAGGGTTTTTGTTTCCGATTATCCTTAAAGCCCGTATTGTTTTTAGGTCGAAACCCTTTTTGCCCACGTGATGGGAAATGCCAATATTCGAGATTGTCGAGTTCCTTGATTGTGCCATCTTCTAATGTTTCGCGGTGCTGATAGACACTTATGACTTTTTTAGCTTTGGCTTTTTTAGGGCTTGTATTCTTAGGTGTCTCAGTCGGCGCAATCGTCTCAGCTTTCACGATTTCTATGGTTGCCGGCGCTTTGATTTCAGGTGCTTTTATTTC
>CAYRMO010000033.1:12634-26834 GCA_964425355.1 uncultured Algimonas sp.
GTTTCTACGTCTGGTGCCGCTGGTTCTGGGGTGTCTTGATCAGACGTCTCTTTTGTTGCAGGCGGAGGCGTTCCACTTTCAACAGGTACGTCATCTTTTTTCTCGCTCCCGAGTTCAGGTGCGGCAGTCAGATCTGATGACGGATTTTCTGCTGGTTCAGTGACAGAACGGGTCAAGGGTTCGCTCGCCGTTTCAGACTTATATCCCAATTCTCTTAGGACGCCTTGGACATCTTCATAGGTTGATCCTAGCAGCGCCAGCATTTCTGACATGATTTGAAATTTATGACCCTGAACACCGTCTTTTTTGGTGGTCTTGAATAATGTTTGAGCGTCTCGAATTAGGAAGGCTAATCGATTTAGAATGTCAAACCGAATTATACGTCCGCCTACGGCGCGGTAACCAGCCAAGGATAGGGCTTGCGTAGTATAATGCTTTGCGTCGAGCTCTCCTTCATTGGGAATAGACGTCACGCCCGCAAAGGGGATCCATGGGGTCTTATCCCCGCCCGCACCAAAGGCGACTAAGAGCGATAAAAGTCTCGCCGGTTTTGGTTTGGTTAGGTCGTTCAAATAGACATTGTAATGCCCAAATATAACAGAGACGGATCTGAGCTGTCGTCGCGCATCTTGATCTAAGTTACGGACGGCTTGAAGGTGATCCCGACGTTCGATGGCGCCATTATTTTCAAACAAGATATAGCCAAAGCCTTTCGCGGCAGGAAGTGTCTCAGCTGAATCGATAAGGTCCTTGAGGGCTTTGAGTGGTGCCAAATGCGTTTGAACTTCGGCTTTAAGAAACTCACGCATCCGGTCTGTTGCCATTTGCTGCAAGACAGGTTTGCCAAATTTTCCACCAATGAGTTCCGCGTCAGGTGAAAAAATAGAGCCACTTGCCGCGATCCGTCCAATCGCTTTGCCCCCCCAAAGAATTTCACCTTTATCAGACAGGGTGAAGATAGCATGCGTTCCGGACGATATTGAGGTCAATATCCGATCTATTTCAGGCCCCACGGCCTTTTCCGCCGCAGCCTGTAAGGCTTGGGCTTCAAGACCCGTTTGAGATGAATCGATCGTAAATGTAAGCCCATCGAGATGACCGATCAGGTCTTCTTCAATATAGACTTCACCCGAGTCCTTGATTGTTGCATTCATCTCCAGATTGGCTCCCATGCCTTTAAGCAGCTTCCGCGTTCGTCGATCAACGAAGCGTGCCGTTAAGGCCTCGTGTAGCGCGTCCGATAGCTTGTCTTCAACCTCTCTTGCGTGATTTATCCAAATATTTCGACTTCTCATCCAATTTGGCTTGGATGCGCAATAGGTCCAGGTCCGAATTTGGGCCAATCGACTGGAAAGTTGGTCGACTCCACCGGAAATATCGTCGCATCGCTTGATTTTCTTCGACATGAAATCATCTGACAGGGAACCGCCGCCAAGGATTAGGGTTCGCCAGATATCTTGGAGAAGCTTTACATGCGTATCAATCGTCAGATTGCGAAAATCGGGAACCTGGCACACATCCCAGAGCATTTTGACTTGAGCGCGCGTTTTTAGAGCGTCGTGAATTTCTGGGATTGCAGAGAGGCGCTCAAGCGAAGCCTCATCTTCTGCCCCTTTTATACGGCGGAGGCGCTTGGTTGGGCGCGGTGCATGGAGGGTTTCCATCAAATCTGCGAGGGTTGAAAAATCGAGGTTGGAATTTCGCCACTCCACATAGTTCAAGGCTTCAAATTCATGCGATTCTATCCGTTTAACGAGTTCATCTTCCATTGGCGGACAGTCTGCCGTGGTGCCAAATGTTCCATTATTTCTAAACCGACCCGCACGACCCGCAATTTGTGCGGCTTCCATGGGGGTCAGGTAGCGGCGTCTGCGACCGTCAAATTTTGTGAGCCCTGCAAAGGCGACATGATCTGTATCCAGATTTAGTCCCATACCCACAGCGTCAGTTGCTACAAGAAAATCGACTTCACCAGATTGAAAGAGGTCGGCTTGTGCATTGCGGGTGCGCGGGGATAATCCACCCATGACCACGGCGGCGCCGCCTCTAAACCGGCGCAGGAGCTCTGCCAACGCATAGACTTCGGCGGAACTAAAGGCGACAATGACTGATCTTTTAGGTAGTCGCGTGAGTTTCTTTGGTCCGTCATAATGGAGTTCGGAAAATCGTTCGCGGTGATCAAAGCGGATATCCGGAACAAGGGTTGCTAGGACATCTCTGGCGGTTTCGGCGCCCAGAAAGAGCGTCTCTTCCATGCCACGAGCCTGTAAAACGCGGTCTGTAAAAATATGGCCACGTTCATGATTTGCCATAAGTTGAACTTCATCAATGGCGAGGAAGGCAAAACGCTTCTCAACCGGCATGGCCTCAACCGTGCAGACATAATAGCGGGCATGGGGCGGAACGATTTTTTCTTCGCCCGTGATCAGGGCGACTTGGACGGCCCCTTTTTGTAAAACAACCCGGTCATAAACCTCGCGTGCCAGGAGGCGTAAAGGTAGGCCTATCACACCACTCGAACGGCCTAACATACGTTCAATCGCATAATGGGTCTTACCGGTATTGGTCGGTCCCAATACGGCTTTAATCAGAGCTTTGTCATAGCTGGACATAATTTAGGGGGCAGTCTGATACGCGATTAAGATATATGAATTGGATAACCCGATTCGTACTTAATCTTAATGGCGTTTCATACATGACTTAACAAGTGTTTGAACATGTATGTGGAGAGAATTGGGTGCGCCCGTAAATCCGCTTTTATCTTGTTGAAGGCCTTATGATTTCCATCTCATCAACTTTTATCACCGCCTTAAAGCCACTAACTTTATAGGTCAGTCTTACAGGAATGTGTAAGTCGGCTTCGGGATAATATTTTAGATAGACGTTAACGGGGGTAGAGGCCTCTTCTTGGCTTGGCAGATCTTCAGGATCATAGCCTGAGACGGGCTCGTAATAGGCGCGGCAATGAATGGTCTTATCTTTGCCGTCCAAGAACTTCACGCGTTTGGTGCCAATACGTTCGAGCCGGAGGTTATAATGCTGCTTGCTATCAAAGAACGGAACGCGGCCTTTGCAAACCTCTCCGTTCAAAGATGTCTCCATCATCATAAGATGCAGAATCCCGGATATGGCATCATTGGCCTGATAGCGCTCCGTAGGTGAGGCAGGGGGTATGCCTTGACTCCCAAGCGGTGGCACAATGGCAATATCCAATTTCGCGCGCGACCGATCATAGTTCATTTCGACACGCCTGTTCTTTTTGTCCGTATTTTGCTGGACATGCCAATCAGGTTTTAAACCACTTTGACTATATTTCCCTTTTGTGACGGACCAGATTTCCATTTTTTTTAAAATAGCCGCTAATCCGGACGTTTTGGCATCAGCATAAGCAACATAGTCTCGATTGTTGAACCGCGCGATATAATCCGATCGAATAACGCGAAACCCAAAAACATAGCCTTTCAACCGTAATTGAACCTGCGTGTCATTCGAGGCGGGACTATTGACGAAATAGCGTGTTGAACCAAGATTTTGCGCGTTCAGGACATTGAAATTCCGACTGTCTAGCAGCAGATCCGGTATCGTGTTTTGCGGCACAGCATTAAAGCTCACCATCAGGGCAGTAAGGCCGCCAATCAGAAATTTCGATCTTTTGTGCATGATTTTGACTATGGCAGAAACAATATGGCGGAAAAATGAACGTTATCGCGTTTTAGCATTACAAATCCCGAATGTAATCTGCATTTTTTGATACGAGGAAAAGCCTTGACGAGACTAGACTCCTCCACTAATTGGCGCGTTCATGTTTTTCCCCACTCGGTGGGCTTTTTGCTTTTTTTAGGTGTTATCATGGCCCGTCGCTGCGATCTTCTTAATACCGGTCCAATGTCCGGAAATAATGTATCTCACGCAATGAACAAAACGCGACGTCGTTTTGAGGTGAATTTGTGTAATGTCACGCTTGCGTCTGACGCTCTGGGACAAAAGTTCAGAATGCGTATCGCGGCTAAGACTTTGCGGACTGTTGATTTCAAAGGTGGTTTGGACGCGTTCCTTTTAGGGACAAAAAACCATAAGCTCACAGACAAAGCCAAAAAGATCAAGAAACAGCTATTAAAGCTGGAAGATTCTAAAGCCGCTTAAAAAGCAGCTTCAGATTTGAACAAATGACCCGCCACTTGGCGGGTTTTTTGATTCCGCAGTCTCTTATCGCGAGCTTTTTAACCTTTTATTCACCATAAATATTGCACTAATTCTATGTATGGCGGGCTCGCCATAAGGCGCTCCCGAATATGTTTTGCGTGAACCGCAAATATATGTGTCATGCAAATATGCAGGATAAAGGAGTTTTATGCGCTGCACTTACGGGCAACACGCTTTCCGGCCGCCCTTCCGGAATTCATCTGACCTCACAAACACGGTGGCGGATAAAATACGCCGTCTCTGTGTGAAACGTGAACGTCGAAGACCGAGCAGACGCCTAATGCAGTAGGCTTTATTTCCCAATCAGCTTTAGGAATCGATCCTGCAAAGCGGGGTTGGTTTTAAACTCGCCCGTGAATTGCGTGGTGATCGTTGAAACATCCGGGTGGTGGACGCCGCGCGTGCTCATACATTGGTGCACGGCATCAATCATAATGGCGGTTCCACGCGGTTTTAGCGCATCTTCAATCGCGTTCGCAATCTGGGCTGTCATGGTTTCTTGGGTTTGGAGGCGTTTTGCGAAAATTTCGACGACCTTTACAAGTTTTGAAATGCCTACAACTTTATCTGTTGGGAGATAGGCAACATAGGCTTTGCCAAGAAACGGCGCCATGTGATGCTCGCAATGGCTTTCGACATCGATTTCGCGAAGCACGACCATATCGTCATAGCCGGATACATCCTCGAACACCCGCGATAATACCTCTACTGGGTCTTGCGTGTAACCTGCAAACCACTCCGCATATGCATTGACGACTCGCTTGGGTGTATCCTTGAGGCCCTCTCGATCAGGATTATCGCCTGTCCAAGCAATCAGTGTTCGCACCGCCGCCATAGCTTCTTCGCGCGATGGACGCGTTTCGGACGGGACAGCCTGAAGGGTGGGTATTTTTGATGTGTCATTACTCATAGCGCCAGCTTATACGACAATAACCCTAATAAATACCAGCAACAAATGCGCATGGCACTCACGATAAAGATAACCCACCTAAATTAAGGCGTTCCCTTTTCTTGGGTTAAAAGCGTAACACTTTCACAGCCCGGTTGGTAACCACCACTGCAGGCCTGCTTAAAAAATTCCAGCGCCTGCGCTTCGTTAACGTTACCGCCCCTGCCTTGGATCATGAGTACACCTAAGTTATTGCAAGACAGCGGATTTCCATTTTGACACGCATATAGAAATGCATCTCTCGCAGTTTTTTCGTCAACAGGGCCGCCTTGGCCTCGCACAAGCAATTGTCCGTAATTTGTGCAACCTGGCACCGAATTTCCTGCACAAGCTAATTTGGCCGCTGACCGCGCCGTTTCATAATCGACGTCTCCGCCAATGCCGCTATGGAGAAAAGCTGAAAAATTGGCACATCCATTTGCAGATTTCAGGTCGCAACTTTTCTGCGCTAATTTTCTCGCTAATACTGCGTCTTTTGGCCCTGCTTCGCCGCTATAGGCCATTAAAGCAAGATTATTACAAGATTCGCCAAAATCAGCTTCACAAGCTTTCGTGTAATAGGTTTTTGCCAGGGCAAGGTTTCTTTCAAATCCATTTATGCCGCGGCCATAAGAAGCCCCGATTTCATTGCAGGCGTCCCAATTTTCATTTGCACAGGCCTCTTCTATTTCCGTCTTCGAACTCACATTGTCTTTGCTGGCTTCAATTTTATTTGCGATTTTAAGACAGCCCTGCACCATGCCTGCACCGCATACGTTTTCGTAAAGCTGCATGGCTGTCGCTTCATCTTTGGGGCCGCCCAGACCTGCCTCAAGCATTGTGGCCAGACTGAAACAGCTACGTGCGTCCTTCTCCAATTCACAGCCGGTTTTAAATTGTGCTCGAGCTGTTGGCAGAGCGCCTTGCTGCGCCGCGGACGCGCCCGACTGGTAATATTTGTTAAGCGGTGGTTCGGATTCAGCATTACCTGTTTGAGCCCAAGCGAGCGCGCTAAAACCAATGCTCAAAAAAATTGTGAGAAAAAACCCCAATATCGAACGTCTAAAGATATTGCCGAACATTCAAATCTCCAAATTGTCAAAATTATAGATCCAATATAGCGCAATCTAGGTTAGAAACATATCCCTATTTTAAAAGGGCTCTGGTCTCTAAAGACCAGAGCTGGATATTATAGCTTTCGCAGATTTGGCGACTATTCGTCTTTGGATGCGCCGTCGATTTTACATGTCCCGTTACTTTGCGCCGTCGTGCCATCAGGACATTCCGTAGCTGTCTCCAATTCAGACCCTGGTTCGGATATCGTTTCATCCTCAAGGCTTGAGCCGTCTTCATCTGGATAAGTGATCTCAGAACTCGGGCTTTCAAGGTCAAGCGCGTCATCGCCCAAGCCGAATTTTTCGGGATCAGAGACCAATAAGTCTTCGCCGTCTAACATGTCTGCAGTATCGTTATCTTCGATTGCATCTTTTGCCGTATCAGACATTTCAGATTTTGCTTTCTCTTCCACCGAATGGGTGGAGCTATCTTGGGCAAAAGCAGGGCCAGATATAAGTCCGGTTGCCATGACACCTGTTGCCAGCATTAAAGTCGTGAGTTTAAGTTTCGTATTCATAAGAATCTCTCCTTTGTTCCCAGCTCAAATCCAGTTGAGTCGGGAAATCAGGCGAGATTGTGGCTAGCAATCGGGTTTATGCTTAATCAAACCAAAACGTAACATTTCATCCATGCTCAACCAGTGAATTTCGTCCGGGCCGGCAGCCGCGCGTGTGAATTCATAAAAATCAGGATCGACGCCCATATCTTTAAGGAAATCCCGTTGCGGAATGCGTTGTGGGTCAAAAAATGTCTTATCGCCGCGCGAGCCAAGCGGAGATCCCCAACTATGAACGCCAATCATAGCCCCGCACTCAATTGTGCGGGGATTGCCAGCAATAAACCAATCCACGGCCCCGCTCGCGATACGTCCATTGGCGGGCACATGGGTTGCCAGACCGGCCTCGCGAATTTCGCGCACAAGCCGCGTATTGGTGACGACATCCTGGGTTCCGGGCATGGCTTGTAGTATAAGACGTTTTACCTCTGGGTTGTCACGTCTGAAGTCCGAAATCACATTATAAGAATAGCTATCCGTCGTTCCGATAACCAGGGCGTTCTCACCGGACACGATAAACTCAATCGTAGGTGGGCGTGGGCGCATGGCGTCTTTGACAGCCATAAACCCGCCAATCAGAATCGCAGCGATGACGATGATATGTTGAATTTTCATAATTGCTTTTTGCCGTTTTACGGGCTTCCCTACAAGGGCTGTCTCGTAAAACCATTCTGTCAAAATGGTTCCAAATTCAGAAAGAATGGTTTAGGACGCGCCACATGAATGATAAAGCGCATCCCCTCACGCTCTATAACTCGCTAACGCGTAAAAAAGAGCCATTTGTCCCGCAAGACCCAAATCGCGTGACGATGTATAATTGTGGGCCAACAGTTTATTCTTATGCGCATATTGGCAATGCGCGCGCAGCCGTCGTTGCCGATGTGTTGTTTCGGGTCTTACGTCATATTTACGGCGAAGATGCAGTTGTTTATGCGCGCAATATTACGGATGTCGACGATCGGATTATCAAAGCTGCTTCTGAAACTGGCGTGCCAATTTCTGACATTACAGAGAAATATGCCCGGATATATAATGAGGATCTGGCCGCGCTGAATTGCTTGCCGCCCACATTTCAACCCAAAGCCACGGTCCATATTCCAGATATGGTCGAGATGATCTCAGATTTGATCGAAAAAGATCACGCCTATGTCAGTGACGGCCACGTCTTTTTTGATGTGTCGACTTATGAGGATTACGGTGAACTCTCTGGCAATTCACTCGAATCCTTACGTGGCGGCGACCGTGTCGGCGAAGGCGAAACAGACCGAAAACGCAATACTGCCGATTTTGTCCTCTGGAAACCGGAGCTTGACGGGGTCGGCTGGGACGCGCCGTTTGGTCCCGATGGATCAAATATGAAAGGGCGCCCAGGCTGGCATATTGAATGTTCCGCCATGGCTAAAGCGACCCTGACGGAAGATATAGATGGCAACGTCATTGATATACATTGCGGTGGCGTGGACCTAAAATTCCCACATCATGAAAATGAAATCGCGCAAAGCTGCTGCGCGAATGCGGAAGAGAAATTTGCTAATTATTGGGTCCATAATGAGTTCCTCAATATGGGCAGTGAGAAAATGTCCAAAAGCCTCGGCAATGTGACTTTGGTTCATGATCTGCTGAAAGATTGGGACGGCGAGGTTATTCGTTTGGCATTGCTTAAAGCGCATTATCGGAGTGAACTTTCATGGTCAGAAGGACTTCTTCAAGAAAGTAAAGCGAATTTGGACGGGGCATATCGGGCGTTGCTATTGATAGAGGGTTTAGATGAGAACTTCGTTCCTCACCAATATCTGCCAGATGATGACTTAAATTTGGGATTCCTCATTCAAAATCTATTGCTTTATTCCAAGAATATAAGTGAGCTAGCATCGAAAGGTGGTAATGAAGAGGAGTTGATTAAAGCTGTAAGAATTTTGCGCGGTTCTACTGAAATTCTCGGCCTCCTTCAAAAAGACCCGGAAGATTGGTTCAAAGGCAATGCATCCTCTGACGACCAAGCGGAATTTGATGCCATTGCGAAACTTCGGGAAGAGGCCCGCGCCCGCAAAGATTGGGCCGCGGCCGATGCCGCACGTGACGAAGCCAAAGCAAAAGGCATCGTCCTGGAAGACGGCCCCGATGGAACCACATGGCGGAAGGCGTAATTTTTAAAAAGAATAAACGCTTTATTCAGATTGCTTTCATATCCTCACTGTTAACTCATTTTTAACAATAAAAAATGGGTTTCGGCCCTATTCTTGCTTGGTCATTCCAAAGAGGTAGTGTGGAGATGAAAATGCGACACTTAATTACAGTGATTGGGGTTGTGGGCCTCAGCGGAGTATTTGCAGCGCCTGCAACGGCCCAAAATGCCGATATCAGCCCTGTTTTATTGTTAGAATCTGGACCCAGTGATAATCCAAAATATCGACGTATGGTGTTTGTGAAATATCTGACGGGGAATACGGTCTCTGTGAATTATCGCGCCTATAATCGATCCGAATTTGCACAAGTGCCTGTTTCAACGCCGTCTGAAATTGTCCGGCAATGTTCGAACGGTCCTGCGACATCTCTGTCTGATCTTCGCAAATTTGAAAAGGCAGAGGCAAAACGGGCGCGTAATGGTCAACCTCCTGAAATTGCCCGGTTCTGTATTAAGAATGTTCCGAATTGGGAAGGCGGTGGCCGCAAGAGATATCTCGATCCAATTTTTAATGGCATGCAATATGCCGCAACGTTGAGAAATTAGCGCTTAATGGCTGTCCTACAAGATATATCATCGGGATGGGACGCTGTTGCGCAAGATTTTATAAGATTCCGGTCTGATAGTGGGGGATCTGTCGTCGAGACGTGGTGTTCGCGATTGCCGGTCAATCCAACTATTCTTGATCTTGGATGCGGACATGGATTGCCGCTAACGCCTGTTTTATTGGAAACTGGCGCCAACATATTTGCGATTGATGCCTCTCAAAATATGGTTGCGGCCTATGGTGATAGCTTTCCTGCACACCCAATTTCATGCGAGGCCGCACAAGAAAGTCGGTTTTTTGACAGAAAGTTCGATGGAATTATGGCGGTCGGATTGATCTTTTTATTGCCTGAAGAAAGCCAATTAAAACTCTTGGAAAAAATGTCCCAACATTTGAAACCCTTTGGGCATATACTCTTTTCTGCACCCCATCAAAAATGTGAGTGGGAAGATATGCAAACCGGGCGTCGATCCGTGTCGCTTGGCAGTGAGGCCTATCAAGATCATCTAGAAAGATTAGGCTTGCGCATAATTGCCGACGCAACCGATAAAGGTGAGAATTATTATCTCATGGCGCAAAAGAGCCGATAGGCAAAAAGGTAATTTTTAAAACCCTATGCTCATTGGAAGAGTGTTTCGGTCCTAGTCTAAATTCAATTAAATTGATGAGAGTTTCCAATTGCGCTTTTAGTTCAATTGGGTCGGAGTTTGCCCTTGAAAACTAATGGTTAGAAATTCAGACGAGTACGTCTGGGCTAAAATTTTGATAAAAGCTCATCAATATGAAGCGCATGCATTCCAAACTCTATAGGTCCATCAATATCCGCTGATTTAGTGTCTCCCGTAAATAATATGGACCCTGCAGGGAGTGACAACGTCTCACAAACACGTTGATAAATTTCGGGCTCGGGTTTTATAGTTCCGGTTTCATAAGACAAAATTAGCGCATCTGCTTGGCTTGGAAGTTTATCTAATAGGGTTGGCCCATAAGACAGAGCCAAGTTTGAGCAAACCGCAATCTTATACCTGCCTTCGATTAGAGTTTGCCAGAGTTTATCGATTTTGGGCCGTAGCGATATCGAAGCGAGTTCTGCGGCAAGGTCGTCTTTAAGGCCCTGTAAGACGTCTTCGGAGAGGTTAGATGCGTAGTCATTAATGCAATCATCTAATGATAGTGGCTCGCGCATAATGACATGTTTGAGCTTCTCTCTCGCAGGGTTATCAATAAGGCGAAGTAACCTCGCATGGGAGCGCCTCTTATCGCCAATTTCTACCAGAGTGCCGAAAGCATCGAAACAGACGGCTTTTATATGTGAAGGTAGTTTCATTTAAACCTATCTTGATTGTTTCGAAGTTGTGACTCAATGCTACCAGCGCGAAAATTATGCGCGTTTTACCTAGGGTTGCCAATGAGTGCTCGACATGATGTTGCCAGCAACCTATCAGACAAAGCAATACATAGCTATAAATATTAAGGGAAGGGAAGATTTTATGGCGAATATTTATTCGTCCAGAGAGCTGCCTGGATATGAAAGTCCTGCGAAAGGCATCGTAAAAAGTAATATTTCTGGCGGCGCCGCTTTGCTTTTTGTGTCCGGCCTCGTCATATTGCTGCATTTAGGGAATTTAAGAAAAACACTCGCCAAGACCATCGACTTTGTTAGTGAGTTTACTCAAGCAAAGGGTCAATCTATTGATGTTGAGCTCTCTGCAGCTGCTGTGATGACCTATGTCACTCAGATAAGTGTTTTAATTTATTTTTTTGTGTTTGCTGTTTTTCTAATCAAAGCCATTAAATTTGGTTTTGGGCATCTTATACAGGGTGTATTTCAGAGATTTGACAAGGCAAGCGCCTCAAATATCCCCTATCATTTCGCAAATGATGATGCGGTAGCTGAGCTAATGGTTGACAAAACCACAGTCATTAATGCCGAAATGGACGACCTAACAAAAACCGTCTTTGGTAATAATATTCGTTTTCTGTCTCCTGTCGCAGGACAGGTTGCAAGACCCGTTATTCTTAGATTGAAAAGTACCTTAATACTTGTTCTGAAAACTCTATTTAAAATCGCAATACTTGTGGGGGCGACTGTATTTTTAGCCAGCTTATTGCCAGAAGAGGCGTTGGCCGAACGCGGCCTCATAGCCCTGCGCGAAGGTCTAGAGACGGGCGCGCTTACAGCAATATTGTGGATACCTGTTATCCTCATAATATTGATCGCTGTGATAGGTATTTTCACGGATACCGTTTTTATGCGTTTGATCACGCCAAGAGGAGAACCTGATACGGATTCGCGCCACTTATCCGAGCCAATGAGTGCTAATATGGCGCCTTATATGATCCTCAATCGGTTGCCTAATCAGCTCACAGCATTGGAATGGATGGATTTCGCCAATCGCGTGTCTAAATTTGACGGCGAGCTTGCATCTACTGTGGTCGCCGATAGTGGAAAATTTGAGACACAATTGCTCATAGAGCGCCAGCCTGAGCCTATTGCTTCACCCAATCAAAACGCGGCGTCCTTTTGGATGTTAGTGGGTTGGGTAGAGGTCATAATGTCTGTCATCCTCTTTTCGATCTTTATCATGCCATCTCCTTTGAAGGAGGCCGTAATTGGCGTAGAACCGATGTCGGCGAGTTCTTTCTTGCTTCCGATCGGCCTTATTGCGCTTATGATTATCTTGTCACGTCTTATGCTGTCCGGGATGTCGAAAATTAAATCTGCGACTTTGCTATTCCGAGCACATTGGTTCAAAGCACCGGCTGTTTTTGTCCGATTGCGCGGCACCATAGATAAGAGCCGTATCGTGATCGGTGACGGTCAGGACGATTCCATCAAAACAGAAACGAACCTTTTGCGGAGTGATTTCTTAGCAGAGATTTGGTCCAGTGAACTTGTTTCAGAGTGGCTTGAGGGTCATTCGAATGGCAAAGCTCCACAATCGGATATGACGCATGACGATGAAACAGCTGGAAAAGCCAACACATCAAATAAAAAGTCTAAAAGAACTCAGCATTTTCGACATGTAATTGCGTTGCAAAACACCGCAGATAGCCGAGACTGGCTAAACTTTACGTCTGAGCGATTGAAGTTGATCGGAGATGAACGCGCGAAGCCAACGGGTGTGGATTTAGGTAATAGTGAAACGGGTGACATTGTTGACGCAAATCTCACCGTTCAACAAGCTCGAAATAATGCGAAGGCCGATGTCAAGCTTGAAGATGGACAGAAAAAACCCTTTCAAAACTTACCTGATAATGAGGACTAGGGGGTGCCAGTTTTCGTAATCCATTATTTTCTTACAAAAGTGTCACAAATTTTCGGGATTGTTCATTCTATTAAATTATTTGAAATTTAAAAATAGTTGAGTTGGCTTATTTGTTTAATTATACAAATTTTCTTTACTGATAGGGTTGGGGTATGTGGATCAAAGGAAAATTCGTTCATATCGCAATTTCATTCGCAGCGATCCAGATTGTGAGCTGTGCATCCGAGCAAGAGATTGACTATTAAAATGTGGATCTGCCCAAGAAAGTCGGATTTTGATGACAAATTTGACGGGATCATATCGGTTGGTCAGATGTTTCTTTTGTCAGAAGAAGCCCAGATATCTTGTCATGAAAAAATGTCGCGTCACCTCAAACCTTATGGGCATATTTTGTTTTCCGCACCTCATCAAAAATGTGAATGGAATGACCTCCAAACCGGGCGTCATTCAATGTCCTTGGGGCGCGATCTCTGTCAAGACTATCTGGAAAGATTGGGTCTACGAATAACCGGTGACGCAACTGACAGCGGCGAGAATTATTATCTCATGGCGCAAAAGAGTCGATAGGCCAATTCCCGAAAATGTGACTTTGGACATTGACGGGAATAGGCAGTTTCAGTTTTTTCAAAATCGACATCTTTGATTATTCAGTTTCATCCACCTGTTTATCGGCGACAAACTGATTGAAAAGCGCACGGTTCATTTGATCAAAGTTTTCTTCGAACTTACTAACATTCATAAAAAGCAGTCCAATTCCACTGAAGTTTTCACCATGCGTAAGTTTTGTTCCCGTGGGCGAGTCTTCCAAAAGGAAATAATGCTCTCCATCAAACAGTCCGGGCAATAAAAGTCGCCCCAACCAACGAAGTTCACTGTTTTGATCTACCGTCAATATTTTCGGTTTGAAAACCATATCTTTGCCTGGTTTGATCGACATGGTGTTTCTAAGCCTTAGGCCTTCACCTATTTCGCCTTCCATTTTAGTTATAAATGGGTTCCAATTTTCATACGCCTCAGCTTTTGTAAGCGTTTCCCAAACGTCCGAGCGGGATGCGGGAATATCAATAGTGGTTTCGATATTTTGTTTTGGGAGTGACGTACAGGCGGCCAAAACAAATAGTCCAATGACTAAAATCAATAATAGTTTCATTTCAAGATCTCCTTAGTGAAGACCAAGTTATTTCGATTTATGATATAAATAAATTGACTATAATATTACTACTAATATACATAAATATATGAACATAACACAGATGAATTGGCGGCTTTGGACTACATTTTTGGCCGTAATGGACAAGCAAAGCCTGTCGGGTGCAGCGCGTTACCTCGCGATGACACAACCGACTATTGGGCGCCATATTGATATGTTGGAGGCTGAGTTGGGCGCCGTATTATT
>CAYRMO010000034.1:0-25684 GCA_964425355.1 uncultured Algimonas sp.
TCCTGCCCTGTGCGGTTCGCCTGTCAGGTCAGATCGCCGGTGTCCGCGGCCTATATGTTGGCGCACCCGCCATGATCGGTGCCAGAGGTGTTGAGAAAGTCATGAATATCCGCCTGAAAACAGATGAGCGTGAAATGTTTATGAAGTCCGTTGCAGCCGTCGAAAAGATCATCGCCGATTGTCAGGAAATGGACAAAGATTTGAAGGACTAAGGTTCGCAAGTTTTGTAAGAATTATACGGGTCCTTCGGGGCCCGTTTTTTTGGTCTGATTTGCTGTAGCTATTGCGTGGGTGACAATTTATATCCGATATAAGCGCCTGTAAGCGGACCGAGAAAGCCACCCAATATGAAACCTGGAATCAGAATTTGCTCTAAAGCACGGTCATAATAGTCGGGGTGGATAATAGCGATTGTTGCCAATATGACTGAGAGTAAATAAGCGATTAAGCCAAATACGGCACCGATCGAGCTCGCTTTACCTCTTGTATAGTTTTTCTTCTTTTGGAGTTTTATGCCAAGCGCAGAAACACAAAAGGTCACTATCAATATGATTATCGATATTCCTAACACCCCAGAAAAAGATAATTGATACCAAAATACTATTAAATTTCGGAAAATTAGAACGACAAAAGTTGTGGCTCCAGCAATGAGAGCAAGGCTTACCGACAGTTTCAAAGGTGATAGTTTTTTTAATGTCATCGCCTTCAGATGGGACGGGGAACAGAAAATAAAAGATGTCGAGACTTTAAAAAGTCGTCGGCTCTCCACCCAAGGCCAAATAAGTATCAATCTGAGCGTCCAGCAATCGGCTTTGGGTCGAAATATAAGAGGCGAGGATGGCGTTGACGCGGCGTTGGACAGTTAAGACATCTAAGATAATACTCTCGCCCAGATCATATTTTATTTTTTCAAGCTCAAGTGCTTTACCTGCGGCGCCACTGGCTTTTTCCAGAGCGGCCAATGATCTTTGGGCGGCTTCGATTTGATCAAAGCCGGTTTCGACATCCAATATAGCATTGCGAAGCACCTCATCATAATCGATCAGAGCTTCATCAAGACCAGCCCTAGCGCTTTCAATCCGGGCCTCTTTGCGACCACCATCATAGAGTGTGGCCGTGAGCGAGGCGCCCAGATTTGCAAAATAGCTATCGATGTCGAAGAGGTCTCCAATATCGAAACCTCCACCTGACAACCGACCGGAAAAGGACAAATTTGGCCAATTTTGTCTCTCGGCCTGTTCAAAATTTGTGAAACTACTCGCTATTGCGGCGCGGCTGGCAACAACGTCAAAGCGTCGACCCAAAAGTTCGGCGGGCAAGATTGACAGGTTTAAATCGGCGGGGGCAGGGAGGTCCGTTGCGACTTGTAGGTTAGCATCTGGATTATCCCCGATTAGCACGGCGAGATTTCGACGAAGCGTGCGCGCGCTGGCCTCCAGCGTGGCGACATTTGCCTCGGCATTGTAGGTTTCGAGTTGTGCAAGGGCAAATTGGTCTCTCGCAATATCGCCTTCATTGAAGCGGGCTTCTGAGATGCGAAGCGTTTCTCCGATAAAGTCTAAGTTTTCGCGGGCTAGTTCCAGTTGATATTCAGTTTCGATGATTTGAACATAAAGCCTTGCGATTTGTGCCATCACAACGCGGCGAATACGTTCTTGATTGGCCAGATTTACATCAAGTAAAGCTTCCGCTTGATCGATTTGAATACGGTTGCGTCCAAATAGGCCCGGATTATAGCTGGCTGAAAGGCCGTCACTGAAGCTATCGCTAATATTAATATTGCTTAGCCCGGTGACACCCGAAATTCCGGCATCTGTGCTGAGGATGGGAAGAAGAATGGCACGTGTTTCCTTCAGGGCTGATTCCGATTGTCTGACCCTGATGACGGCGCGCGCAATATCCGGGTTTTTGCTTTCGGCCTTTTTCATATAGGCGCTGAGTAAGGGGTCGTCGAAAAGGTCGGTCCAATCTTGTGGGATGGCCCCTTGTTCCAAACTGACTTGCCATGTGTCGGGTAGGCGGTTTTCAACCTCTGACCTTTCGGCAGAAATCTGTTCAAATCCGGTCGTTTGACAGGCCGACAGGAAAGATAGCGTCAAGAGTGATGCAATGAAAATTCTATTCATTTCTGAGAGCCTCTACCGGGTCGAGACGTGAGGCGTTAAAGGCCGGGATAAAGCCAGAAATCATGCCTGTGATAAAAGATGCGCCAAAGGCCCACCCAATGACTGTCCAAGAATATTTGATTTCAATTTCGTCCATATCGCCGATTGTTGTTGATAGGAAATATCCAAGAACCAAACCAAGAACGCCCGAGATAACGGTTAGCACGACGGCTTCAGTCAAAAATTGCAAAAGAATATCTGATCGTCTCGCGCCGAGCGCCATGCGCAATCCAATCTCTCGGGTGCGTTCTGTCACATTTGCAAGCATAATATTCATCACCCCGACACCGCCAACAATGAGTGCGACGCCGCCCAAGGCCAGTATCACAAGAGAAACTGTGCGCATTGTATCTGCAAAGGCTTGCCGATTTGCCGAGAAATTAAAGATCCGGTAATCGGGTGGCTCATCTGGCGTGAGTCCGCGTGATCGCTTTAATATCAGATCAATATCTTTCTCGATCAGAGCTAAGTCGTCCTGGGTTTCGCCAACAATGGTAATATTTCGAACTTGTTGACGGGCGAGGCGATGATCGCCAAAAATACGGGCTCGGGCTGTTGATCTTGGGATAAGGACGAAATTGTCTTCGTCCTGACCTCGCCAGCTTTCACCGCCTTTTTCCTTTGCAAGGCCGATAATACGAAACGGAATATTCTGAATTTTTACGCGTTGACCCACAGGATCTTGATTTGGAAATAAAGACCGCGCAGCGCTTGAGCCAATAACGGCAACGGCGGCTTTACTATCGATCTCAAAATCGGAAATTGTAATGCCACGATCCATTTCAAGTTCCTGAGCTTTCATATAGGACGTATCAATACCCCTAACATCCGTGCTCCAGTCGCTGGCTTCAGATACGACGGTATAGGTACTATTCAACCCGCCAGTCGCTGCGAAGACACCGTTTAAGGACTGAATTTCCAATACATCGTTTTCAGTAAAGGGCCGCCAAGGACGCTGTCGGCTTGATCGACCTGTCCAGTTTGGAGAAATACTCATTGTCCGCGCGCCTATACTGTCCAAGTTCTCTCGGATTCTTTCTTTACCACCTTCGCCTAAGGATAAGCTGATAAATACGGCGGCAACCCCGAAAATAATCCCAAGCATTGTCAGCGCGGTCCGAAAGGGGCGTTCGATAAGAGAGCTGAATGCGGAACCGATTATGGCAAATCCAGGAATTCTCATGCGGAGATCTCCCGACTCTCATCAGATATGATCTTGCCATCTCTAAGGGTTATGATGCGCCTGGCAGCATCTGCGACCTCGGGATCATGGGTAATAATAATCACGGTCTGGCCGTTCGCATTGAGCTCATGCAGTAAAGCCATAATGTCCTTAGACGTTTTGGAATCGAGCGCACCCGTTGGTTCATCGGCCAAGAGAATTTCTGGTTCGCTGGCCAAGGCACGTGCAATCGCAACGCGTTGTTGTTGCCCGCCAGAGAGCTGTGTTGGTTTATGATCCATGCGATCTGATAATCCAACATCATGTAACCTCTGGGTGGCTCTTTCTTTTTCATCTGAAAACCGCGGGCGTCTGAATTGCAAAGGCAGCATTACATTTTTCAGGGCTGTCTTTCGGGGCATGAGTTGAAATTGCTGAAAGACGAAACCGACAATTTTATTGCGAAAATCGGCGAGCTGTTTTTGCGAGCGTTTAGACAAGGCTTGCCCGCTTATGGTGATTTCGCCGTGGGTCGGTTTGTCCAGCGCGCCCAAAAGGTTCATGAGGGTTGATTTTCCTGACCCAGACGCTCCGATAATAGCAACAAATTCGCCAGAATTTATATCA
This sequence comes from uncultured Algimonas sp., assembly GCA_964425355.1. GTDB lineage: Bacteria > Pseudomonadota > Alphaproteobacteria > Caulobacterales > Maricaulaceae > Litorimonas. The sequence continues at coordinate 3,955 of CAYRMO010000034.1, forward strand.
AAACTCACGCCATCCAGAGCCGCGACGCGCGCTTCACCTTTGCCATAAATACGCGAGGCATTGTGAACGGAAATGAGGGGGGCGCTCATCTCACTTACGGCCTTTTGCCACCGCGACCTTGTCCGCCACCGGGACCCCGACGCCGAGTTCTGCCGGCGGCGCCAATGCCTGTGACGACCTGATCACCCTCGGATAAGCCTGAAATAAGTTCTACAAAGGCACTATCTGCGAGCCCGAATTTAACGGGTACTTTTTTCATTTTATTCTCACTGGATAAGACCCATAGCTCGCCTAGGCGGATATTTTTTTCGGATTGCAGGAGATTGTTATAATTTGAGTATTCATCAGGTGTGAGCTGATTTTTCAATATATTATTGGTCAGATCAGAGAGTTGAATTTTCATGGGTGTATGCATGAAGGATTTCGTTGGATCATTAATGATATCGATCAAAGGTTGGGTTGATTGTTCTAGCACACGTCCAGCTTGATCTATTTTTCCTTGCTTCACACCCGCGCGTTCCATGCGGTCATAAACCGCGTCCAGAGCCCCGGATTCTTCGGCTTGATTATCTGCGTCTTGCCATTGCGCAATTTGTTCTGGGTTTGGACGAAACCTCTCAGCTGAAATGGGAAGCCGTGTCACATCTGCTCTGATATCGGCTGTGATTTCAAGATTGGCCGTCATACCGGGCAGCAAAATCCCATCTTCATTTTTCACAGACACGATTGCCACATAAGTGACGATATTATTCGCCGTATTTGATTTGAACCGTAATTGTTCGACCCGTCCTTCAAAGGTGATATCTGGATAGGCGTCGACGGTGAATTTTACACGATCGCCTTGATCAAGACCCGCTACGTCACTTTCTACGATTTGCGCTTCGACGCGCATATTAGACAGATCTGCCGCAATCACAAATAATTCGGGCGAGCTAAAATTTGCCGCAACCGTTTGTCCTGGGTCAATTTTTCTTTCGATAATAACGCCATCGATTGGGCTGCGAATAACTGTGCGTTGAATATCGGTCTCAGCATTCCGTATTTGCGCCTTTGTTTGTTCAATGGTCGCTTTCGAGCTTTCCAGCCGGGCTTCAGCGAGTTTTAGATCTGCTTCGGCAACCCCCACAGCCCGTTCGGCTTCCTCGAGCCGCGCGCGTGATACCGCTTCCTGATCAAACAAATTGGACTGTCTAGACAACACTTTCTTATTTTGTTCCAGGCTGACACGCGCGCGATTGATTGAGGCGTCTTGGACTAAGATATCTGCTTCGGCACTTTTTAGACGGCCCAGTAATTGCTCCAGCGTATTGTTGAATTTTTCATCGTCGATTTCTGCTAGAATATCGCCTTTTTTGACGTTTGAATTAAAATCTACCCTAACATCATTCACCCGTCCCGATACTTCGGACCCGACAAGAACTTGTTCTTGTGGGATGACTTTGCCAGAGGCATTAATGACACGGGTTACATCTCCTTTCAAAACGCCCACAGTTTGTAAGGTGATGCGCGGTGCGTCTTCGTTGGAGCCTTTGTTCGGCCTATCATTTGTCGCAGTTTCATTATTACATGCCGTAAAAGCTATCGCTATAAGGATTGCTACGAGACCGGTGGAAGCTTTTTGCATTTTTAGGACGCCCAATTTTTTTGAAAGTCTGGAATAGCTGTTTAGATAACACAAATTACATTCTATCAAGGCTTACAAAAAAAATAGGGTGTAATTGGTTTGCTTAAAATTAGGTAATTCAAATTTTTCATTGAGGCGTCCAGCCCGTTTAGAAATAGATATCGTCGAATTTTCGTTAATCTCTTGTTTGGATTTGAATCGGTCGTCAATTATCTCAAAACTTGCGATGAAAAAATTGTCTAAATGGCGATCTGGCCTATTGGATTGGGCTTGATTTGCTTGCGATATTTCGCTTTTATGGATTGATTAGCCCGAATTATTGACAACGTATTTGCGCTTTATCGCTGTTAAGTGGGAACATGCCTTGGGAGCCAGATGATTGACAATGACCGCATAAAAGTTTCTCTTGAGAAGATTCTGACGCATGAAATTTTTGCCGGAAGTCCGCAAGCTCGGAAATTTTTAGAACATGTCGTTGAAGCACATCTGGCAGGTCGTGCTGATGGGTTGACAGAAATCACCGTGGCTCAAGACGTTTTTGGTAAAGGTGCTGATTATGATCCTTCTCTACATTCTGTAGTCCGTGTAACAGCGCGACGTGTCAGGCAAATGTTAGCTTTATATTATGCGCAGACGCCGCATAATTCTCAGCCAAAGATATCAATTCCAAAAGGTCACTACCTCCCGCATTTTGAGTTGAATGAAAATGAGGCTTCTACTGACCAAAATTCAGTAGAGACTCGACATAAAAAAAATGTACAGATCCGACAGAGCGGCTTTATCAGGCCGGTTTTAGTTACATTGGCGTGTCTTTTGGTCGTTGGTATTTTCATGTTTTCGGGACTTCATTTTCTGACCAAAAATGTATCACAGGACGTTGTAAATAATGACGTTAAAATCGACTCGAATGATCAATTCATTAGGTCAAATGTTTCTGTTACAGACTATCCTTTTATCGCCGTGACTCCATTTGAAAATAAAACGGGAGAAACAAAATATAATTTTTTATCGACTGCGCTTCAGAGGCAGTTAGTTTCGGATCTTGCGCGTTATGAATATGTCCGACCTTTTGCGTATGACGGGTCTGTTGAAATGGCATTTAGGAAGGGTGAAGAAGATTATGATTATGTTTTTTCTGGACTTGTTCTGAATGTTGCTCCGCAATTGGACCTGAATGTAAAACTTATAGACACAAATACGCTGGAAACGATTTATGACCGCCGTATCAAATTGGCGGTTGATAGTGATCAATATTATGAAAAACTCACAAATATTGTGACTAATCTGAGTGGCGATTTCGCAAGTACAAATGGCGCGATTTCAAATGAAAAGCTCGAGCGGATTAAGTCTCAAATGAGTGCGAAAGATGATATTTTTGCGAATATCGAGGCGATGGAATGTGTGACATTAACAAATACGGTAGATGATTTCCCTGGGCCCGAAATTTTCAAAAGCGCTTATCAATGTCTGGAAAGACATTTAAGAGACGATCCTGATAATGCGACTCTATTAGCGTTTTTCGGCGGTTTAACCTATACGGGCGCCGTGTCATATGAAGAGATTTTAAAGGCGCGTTCCGTCAATCCTGATATCAATGCTCAGGACGGGTTGGATATGATTGATCGCGCGCTTGACATTGATCCGGGAAATGGTTTTGCTCGCGCCTTTCGCGCTGAATATTACCAATTAAGTGGAGATAAGCTGTCTGCGCTTGAGCAGGCTGAATTGGCTTATATTGCCTATCCTGGAGACCCGGAAATTGTCGCCTTGGTGAGCCGGCATTTCGCCGCAAATGATCAATGGGGTCGTGCTGTTTCGCTTGCCTCAGAAGCTCTGGATCGAACACCGACTCCCAAGCCAAGATATTATCATCCTCTTTTTACTTGGGCCTTGTTAAATGATGATAAAGCGGGCGTACAAAAATGGGCAGAAAAGATTGCGGCGTTTGATTACCTTTATAAAGACATTTTCTTATTTATTGCGGCGAGTGAAAATGGTGACCAGGAAACTATCGAGACATTACGACCAAAAATGACGGCATTCGCCACCCGTGATGGAAATAAAGACCGATTGATCGAATTTGTGGCCCTGGGCGGGCAAGAGGATGTCAAGACAAAGGTTTGGGATGTATTTATCCGAGAGGGAATTTATTCAGCGGATCGAGAGGTGAATATCCCGCCTGGATAATAACAGCGGATATAGGTCCGATTGATAAAGTTATCCGGGAGTTGTTTTAATATGTGTTTTAAGCTGGAAACTGACAGATTGCTCATTCGCCATGTTGATCCAGAGTTGGACTTCGAAGCCTGGGCCGATTGTTTTGCGGATAAAGATACCATGACCTATATTGGCGGCGGTCTCGGGATGAACCGCGCACAGGCTTGGCGTCATATGGCGACTGTGATCGGTCATCTCCATATTCACGGCTATAGTTTTATGTCTGTTATTGAAAAAGCAAGCGGGGCTTGGGTGGGACGTGTGGGTCCGTGGAATCCAGAAGGGTGGCCCGAGCCCGAAATTGGCTGGACGATCCACCGCGATCACTGGCGAAAAGGATATGCCAAAGAAGCGGGCCGGGCCTGTATAGATTTCGTTTTTAACGATTTGGGGTGGAAACGGGTTATTCATACGATCCAGGACGGAAATATTGCGAGTATGCGGACGGCCGAAGCGCTCGGCTCTTCTCGGGAATATGCCTTGGACGGCATTCCAGCTATCACGGAAGAAAAATGTTGGGTTTATGCCCAAAATAGAGAGTAAGCTATGAATTGGAGTGCGTTTACAGAGGCTTCTTTCGTGATCCAGATCCATTGGGTTGCGGCCATGGTCGCACTTGTTTTGGGGAGTATGATGCTCATCAGAGCAAAGGGCACAGCAAGTCACAAATTTATCGGGCGCGCCTTTATAGGCATTATGTTGATAACCGCGTTTTCCTCATTTTTTATACGAGAGATCAATAGGGGATCGATGAGCTGGATCCATATTTTTATTCCGATAACGTGTTTTGCGTCCTGGGAAGCCATCCACTTCATCCGTAAAGGGAACATAAGGCGTCATAAACGGGCTGTGATAGGCATGTTTTTTGGGGCTTTGCTGATTCCCGGCTTATTCACGTTTTTACCTGGGCGTCGCATGTGGATTCTCTTTTTTGGCTGAATAGCTGCACAAAGTTGATCCGCTTTGTGAATAGCTGTCTGTTTTGGAAGGCTTGTGTTGTTGCGGTCTTGTTTTTGGACGTTATAAGGCATCGAAATACATTCAGCATTTGCGGAAACCAACTCCATGAACATTCACGAATATCAAGGTAAAGCCGTCCTGAAATCTATTGGGGCGCCTGTCAGTGATGGTATAGCCATTTTTGAGGCTTCCGAAGCCAAAGCCGCCGCCGAAAAGCTCGGTGGTCCACTTTGGGTCGTAAAATCCCAGATCCATGCCGGTGGGCGCGGTAAAGGTAAATTTATCGGCGCGCCAGCAGATGCCAAAGGCGGCGTGCGTTTGGCTTTTTCAGTCGAAGACGTTGTTAAAAACGCCGAAGAAATGCTCGGTGCCTATCTTGTAACAGCTCAGACGTCAGATGCTGGCAAACAGGTCAACCGCCTTTATATTGAACACGGATCCGACATTGACCGCGAACTTTATCTCTCCATCATTATCAACCGTGAAACCTCACGCGTCTCTTTTATTGTTTCGACCGAAGGCGGTATGGACATTGAAGCAGTAGCCCATGACACACCTGAAAAGGTCATTAACTTCGACATTGACCCCGCAACAGGCTGGATGCCGCATCACGGTCGCACCCTTGCCAAAGCGCTTGATCTAAAAGGTGATCTTGCCAAACAGGGCGGGAAATTGGGTAAAACGCTTTATGAAGGTTTCCTCGCCAAAGATATGGCGATGCTGGAAATCAACCCGCTGATCGTAACCGAAGATCAGCGCTTACATTGCCTGGATGCCAAAATAAGCTTTGATGGAAATGCGCTTTTCCGTCATCCTGATATCGCTGAGCTCCGCGATGAAACAGAAGAAGATGAAAAAGAAATCGAAGCCAGTAAATTTGATCTGTCCTATGTCGCCCTAGACGGTAATATTGGCTGTATGGTCAACGGTGCGGGTCTAGCTATGTCGACCATGGATATCATCAAGCTTTACGGCGCAGAGCCAGCCAACTTTTTGGATGTAGGCGGTGGTGCAACAAAAGAGAATATTGTTGCCGCGTTTAAAATCCTGACCTCTGACGATAAAGTCGAAGGTATCCTCATCAATATCTTTGGCGGCATTATGAAATGCGACATCATCGCTCAAGGTGCGGTTGATGCGGTCAAAGAAGTCGGTCTCCAAGTTCCACTTGTTGTGCGCCTCGAAGGCACAAATGTCGAAGCGGGCAAGGACATCATTAAAAATTCAGGTCTCAACGTGATTGCTGCCGACGATCTGGACGACGCGGCGCAAAAGATTGTTGCGGCGGTAAAGGGCTAAGAACATGTCAGTACTGATTAACAAAGACACAAAAGTCATCACACAGGGCATGACTGGGTCGACCGGGACCTTCCACACGGAACAGGCCTTGGCATATGGAACAAAAATGGTTGCTGGCGTCACACCCGGTAAAGGCGGGTCTGAGCATATCGGTCTTCCTGTTTATGACACAGTCGCTGAAGCCAAACATGCAACCGGTGCCTCTTCCACCGTTGTTTATGTGCCCCCGCGTTTTGCTGCAGATTCTATCATGGAAGCCATTGATGCGGAGATGGAGCTCATTATCGCGATCACAGAAGGCATTCCAGTTGCGGATATGATACCTGTTAAACGCGCGCTTCAAGGCTCAAAGTCTCGTCTTATCGGCCCGAATTGCCCAGGTGTTTTGACCCCAGGTGAATGTAAAATCGGCATTATGCCTGGCAAAATTTTCTCACAAGGCTCTTGTGGCGTTGTGTCTCGCTCAGGGACACTGACATATGAGGCTGTTTTCCAGACAACACAGGTTGGCTTGGGTCAGACAACAGCGATTGGTATCGGTGGTGATCCGATTAACGGAACAAACTTTATCGATTGTCTAGAGCTATTCCTTCATGACGATGCGACCAAGCAAATCATCATGATTGGTGAAATTGGCGGGTCTGCTGAAGAAGAAGCAGCAGAATATATAGCCCATATGGCCAAGAAGGGTATTTCCAAGCCGATGGTTGGCTTTATTGCCGGTCGTACCGCGCCTCCAGGTCGGACCATGGGTCATGCCGGGGCGATTGTCTCTGGCGGTAAAGGTGGGGCCGAGGACAAGATTGCCGCGATGGAAAAAGCCGGTATCCGGGTCTCAGATTCTCCCGCTAAATTGGGTGTGACTATGATGGACGTATTAAACGGCTAAAAATCGTTCAGACCAATTGCACAAAGCCGCCTCTTTGAGGCGGCATTTTTGTGCCAAAATGTGTAAAATTGATCGCTCAAAGCTGAATAACACTTAAATGATGTGTCACAGCCCATATAGGGCGGTGACACTATGATTTCACACTGCTAGAGCGGTCTCCGATTTTAACCGCCAACAAGGCAAGGCTGACCCGCATGACTGAGCGTTCAGAACAAAATCAGGGCTTCCTGGATACACTTTTTTTAGATGGGGGGAATGCCACCTATCTGGAGCAAATGCAGGCCCGTTATGCGGCGAACCCCGCGAGCGTCGACCCGTCATTTAGAGCCTATTTTGACTCATTAGGTGAAGATCAGGCGGTCGCAAAGAAAAACGCTGAAGGGCCCGTCTGGAAGCGAGAGGCTTACCCAACTGATACAACGCCAGAGCTAACCTCGGCCCTGACTGGTGATTGGGGCGAAGCGCCTGCCGAGATCGCGAAAAAGGTTCAAAGCGCTAATCCCGCCCTGTCAGGCGCTGATGCGCAACAGGCAGCCAAAGATTCGCTTCATGCCTTGATGTTGATCCGCGCTTATCGTGTCCGCGGTCACTTAATTGCTAATCTTGATCCTCTTGGTTTGCAACAGCCCGACGTTCACCCTGAACTTGACCCACTCACTTATGGCTTTGGCCCAGAGGATATGGACCGCGAAATCTATATTGATGGTGTCTTAGGTCTCAAATATGCGACCCTCACGACAATACTAGAAATCCTTAAACGAACCTATTGCTCAACGCTTGGCGTTCAATTTATGCAAGTGTCAAATCCGGAAGAAAAATCCTGGATACAGAAACGGCTTGAAGGACCTGAAAAAGAGATCAGTTTTTCTAAAGAAGGGCGTCTCGCGATTTTGCAAAAACTGATCGAAGGCGAGTCGTTTGAACAGCTTATCCATAAACGTTATCCGGGCACAAAACGTTTCGGGATTGACGGGGCTGAAAGCGTGTTGCCAGCGCTTGAGCAAATCATCAAGCGTGGTGGGCAATTAGGCCTCAAAGATATTAATATCGGTATGCCGCATCGCGGACGTCTTAACGTCATGGCCGCTGTTATGAAAAAGCCCTATTCAGCGATTTTTTACGAATTTTTGGGCGGTGTTGCGGCCGGTAATGATTACGGATCAGGTGATGTGAAATATCACCTCGGTGTCTCGGATGATCGTGAATTTGATGGCAATAAAGTCCATCTTTCCCTCGCGCCAAACCCGTCTCATCTCGAGGTCGTGGCGCCCGTTGTTATGGGTAAAACACGTGCCAAACAGCAAATGGCCTCAGGCACATATCAATCCCATAACCCTGAACAGGCCATGGCGGTCATCTTACATGGTGACTCGGCTTTTGCGGGGCAGGGTGTCGTTATGGAAAGCTTCCAGCTCAGCCAACTCGTTGGATACCGAACAGGTGGAACATTACATGTGGTCGTTAATAACCAGATTGGATTTACAACCACGCCAGATCAATACCGCTCAGGGAATTATTGTTCCGACGTTGCCTTTATGGTCGAAGCCCCCGTCTTCCACGTCAATGGGGATGATCCAGAAGCCGTTGTGTTTGCGGCGCGTGTGGCAACTGAATATCGTCAGATATTTGGCAAAGATGTCGTTCTCGATATTGTCTGCTATCGTCGTTACGGGCATAATGAAGGTGATGATCCGTCATTCACCCAACCGCTTATGTATCAAGCGATTGATAATCGCCCCTCAACCCGCAAAATCTATGCGGATCGATTGGTCGCACAAGGCGATTTGAACGAAGCGGATGTCCAAAAGAGAATGGATGATTTTTACGCCAAGCTGGATGCAGATTTTGACGAAGCGAAGAGCTTTGAAACTATGCAGCCCGATTGGTTACAAGGTGTCTGGGAAGGCCTCTCTCTTCCGTCTGAGAAAGATGGTAAGCGTAGTGCGAAGACAGGTGTCGAAATTGATCGACTTTCCAGTATTGGAAAATCCATTACCAAAGTTCCAAATGATGTGAATATGCACCGCACGCTTGCGCGGATCATTAAGGCACGGGCTGAAAAAGTCGAAAAAGGTGCTGATATTGATTGGGGTCTTGCTGAACATTTGGCCTTTGGCACATTGATCACAGAAGGACATCCGGTTCGTCTGTCAGGACAAGATTCTGAACGCGGGACATTTTCTCAACGCCAATCAAACTTTATCGATCAGAAAACCGAAGAAAAATATACGCCGCTAAATAAGTTGGATCCTGATCAGGAATATTACCAGGTCCTGAACTCTCATCTCTCAGAGGAAGCCGTACTTGGATTTGAATATGGGTTTTCAACCGCAACACCGAAAGCTCTGACAATTTGGGAAGCGCAATTTGGAGATTTTGCCAATGGGGCCCAGGTCATGGTGGATCAATTTATCAGCTCGGCTGAGCAAAAATGGTTGCGTATGTCTGGTCTCGTTATGCTTTTGCCGCATGGCTATGAAGGCCAAGGCCCTGAACATAGTTCAGCCCGTCTTGAACGCTATTTACAAATGTGCGCCGAAGACAATATGCAAGTGACGAATATCTCGACCCCTGCCAATTATTTCCATGCGCTTCGTCGCCAGGTAAAACGCAATTTCCGCAAGCCGCTTATTAATATGAGCCCGAAATCTTTATTGCGTCACAAATTATGTGTGTCTACATTTGAAGAAATGGGTCCCGAAAGCGAATTCCATCGAGTCTTGTGGGATGATGCGGAATATCGACCTGACGTTAGCCAAATAAAATTGGCGGCTGATAGCAAGATCAAACGCGTGATTTTATGTTCAGGCAAGGTCTATTATGATTTGTTTGAAGCCCGTGAAAAATTGGGCCGCAATGATGTGTATTTATTGCGTCTCGAACAATTCTACCCCTATCCGGATGATGCTGTTCAAGAAGAACTCTCCCGTTTTAAAAATGCTGAGATGGTTTGGTGTCAAGAAGAGCCTAAAAATATGGGGGCTTGGAGTTTTATCAATCCATTTGTAGAAGAAAGCTTAATAGTTATTGGTGCCAAACAGACCCGCCTGCGTTATGTCGGGCGTCCGGCTGCGGCCTCGACAGCGACGGGTATTAGTGAGAAACACAAAAACGAACAAAAGGCCGTCCTAGACGGTGCTTTCGCGAAATAAGCGCCAAACCAGAATAAAGAACAAGATAAAGATCAGGACAAGATCATGACAGATATTACCATCCCAAATGTTGGCGAAAGTGTCAGCGAAGTCACAATCGCTCAATGGTTTAAGGCTGTTGGCGATACGGTAAAGAAAGACGAACCTCTGGTCGAGTTGGAAACAGACAAGGCCGCTCAGGAACTCGTGTCCCCTGAAGACGGCGTCCTTGAAGAAATTCTGGTTGCCGAGGGCGAAAATGCTGAAATCGGAAAATTAATCGCCCGTCTCGGAACGGGATCAGGCGTGAGTAAGTCTGCGCCCGCTGAGGCGACGCCTGCTGCAAAAGCACCGGCACCGGCCTCAAATGGTGCCGCGATCAATATTGATGTTCCAAATGTCGGTGAAAGTGTCAGCGAAGTTACGATTGCGGTTTGGATGAAACAACCTGGCGATGCTGTGGCCAAAGATGAGGCTATTGTCGAGCTTGAGACAGATAAGGCCGCTCAAGAACTTGTTGCGCCTGAAGCCGGCGTGATGGGTGATCATCTTGTCGCAGAAGGTGATGTCGCCAAAGTGGGTCAGACGATCGCGACTTTACTCGCTGGTGCATCAGGCGGAACATCATCTGCACCCGCTGCAACAGACTCTGCGCCAGCGCTTGCTGCCTCAGGCGATGCTAAGATTATGCCAGCAGCCGCTAAAATTATCCGCGACAATGGGTTGGATGCATCTTTAATCGTTGGGACTGGTAAAGATGGCCGGATTACAAAGTCCGATGCCATGAAGGCAAAAGCTAATCCGCCTAAAGCAGCCCCGGCACCTGCCGCGAAATCAACACCGGCTCCATCTGTGCCAAAAGCACCACGTGATACCGGTCCGCGTGAAGACCGCGTAAGAATGACGCGAATTCGTCAGACAATCGCGCGTCGCCTTAAAGATGCTCAAAATACAGCGGCTATGCTGACGACCTATAATGAAGCCGATATGTCAGCCATTATGGCCATGCGCTCTGAGTATAAAGAGCTCTTTATCAAACGCCACGGTGTGAAACTTGGCTTCATGTCATTTTTTGTCAAAGCCTGTGTTCAAGCCTTGAAAGATGTCCCTAGCGTCAATGCGGAGATCGACGGCACAGACATTATCTACAAAAATTTCTACGATATCAGTATCGCTGTCGGGACAGATAAAGGCCTTGTCGTACCTGTCCTCAGAGATTGTGATGAGCTGTCTTTGGGCGGTATTGAAAAAGGAATTGGGGCCCTGGGTAAAAAGGCCCGTGATGGTGATCTTTCCATGGATGATATGATGGGGGGGACCTTTACCATTTCAAATGGTGGTGTTTACGGATCACTTATGTCGTCGCCCATATTGAACCCGCCGCAATCGGGTATTTTGGGTATGCACAAAATCGAAAAGAGGCCGGTCGTCGTTAAAGATGAAATCGTCATTCGACCTATGATGTATCTGGCCTTATCTTATGATCACCGTATTGTGGATGGTAAAGAGGCTGTGACGTTCCTTGTGCGCGTTAAAGAATGCCTTGAAGATCCTGAAAGAATGCTCTTAGACCTTTAATTCTTGCAGATTGAGATAAGTCAAACCCAGACTAGCCTCAGAATATGGACAAATAGGACCCAATTTCTAACTCTGAGTTTTGGCAAATTGCACGAGGCCCAAAATTTTAACGCTTTTTTTACCTTGGTTATCAAGCCAAGGCTAATTTTTTTATTCTATGACCTGTATTTGGGACAGGACCAAAGGATGAGAAAATGACACAAACATTTATGGCGCTAGATGAAGAGGCGCGTGTTGAAAAGACGGTTGGGTCTGTAGATGACCGCATGTTGGGCGTAATGGCAGCCTTTGCTGTAACCTGGGGTCTGTTATGTTTGATTATGTTCACCCTCTCATTGGTGACCGATCCGGAGCATCTTGCTCGCCAATATAAGCCTGAACAAGTCGCTTATCTTCAAGGTACCCCAGCCTGGGTGATGTTTTCCAAGGCGATGACAGCAATTGGAGTCTTGTGCGGTGCGGTTTATCTCTTACTGCGTAAGCAAAGCGCCTATCACTGGTTTATGATCGCACTTGTCGGAACGCTTTTGACAATGATTGATTCAATATTCCGGGGCGGATTTGAAATTCTGGGCGGCATGATGACGGGTGTAAATTTGGGGATGATTATCGTTTGTATTTTCCTCTTCTGGGCCTCTTATTCAGCTTTCCAAGACGGGCAGCTCGCCGAGAAATAATCTTGCGACGTAGACTTTTGCGAAATTTCTGACTATCCTCCCTAAAAAATGGGGAGGGTGAAATGTCAGAAACATCTAAAAACTCAAAAACATCATTCTTGATTGTTGGAATAATATTCCTGCTCTGGAATATAATTGGGTGTGTAATGTACGTCTTTGACAAAATGACGTCGGACGAAAAATATGCAGAATTATATGGGGACGCCATGGCGGCTACGCGGGACGTCTATCCGGCTTGGGCAACTGGTGCCTATGCTATTGCGGTTTGGGTTGGATTGATTGCAGCGATTTGTCTTCTTTTGCGTAAGAAAATAGCCTTCCCGCTCTTTATCCTATCTTTGATTGCTGCGATTATCTGTTTTATTCCAACGTTTACCGAGCCACTTTTTGCCGAAGCGACTGAAGGCACGCATTGGATTATGCCTGTGATTGTCGTGGTATTGGGACTGGTTGAGATCTGGTGGACGCGCCGAAAAATCTCGCAAGGCGCGCTTTCCTAGAAAGCGAAACGAGATCCCTCAAAAATCCCGACCTAACCCGATAAGTGTCGTGGACATAGCTTGTTCTGCGCTGTACTAGGCCCGCAAATATATAGGCTTTTCCTTGCGGAGAATTTTCATGGCAGACACATATGACGTCATTATTATTGGTGGCGGACCAGGTGGTTATAATTGTGCGATACGATGCGGACAACTTGGCCTCAAAGTCGCCTGCGTTGAAACGCGTAAAACATTGGGTGGAACCTGTCTGAATGTCGGGTGTATTCCGTCAAAAGCGTTGCTCCATGCCACGCAATTATTGGAAACCGCACAGAAAGATTTTCCGTCTATGGGCCTGAAAGCCAAAATCGAGGCCGATATTCCAGCTATGATCGAGAGCAAAAATAAGGTTGTGGCCGGTCTGACCCAGGGCATTGAGTACCTCTTCAAGAAGAACAATGTGGACCACATTCAAGGCTTCGGGAAAATCAAATCCAAAACCGAAGTCGAAGTGGATGGCAAAATCTATGCGACAAAGAATATCGTCATTGCGACGGGCTCAGAAGTTGCGACACTTCCAGGTGTTGAAATTGATGAGAAGACGATTGTATCTTCAACTGGCGCACTTGACCTAGAAGAGGTGCCTGGAAAGCTTCTTGTTATTGGCGGCGGCGTTATTGGATTGGAGCTTGGCTCTGTCTGGCGCCGCTTGGGCGCGCACGTAACTGTCGTTGAATTTATGCCGTCCATCATGGTCAATGCTGATAAGGAAGTACAAAAAGGCGCGCTTCGTATGTTTAAAAAACAGGGTATGAAATTTGAACTTGGCCGTAAAGTTATGTCGGTCGACAAAACCAAGTCCGGCCTAAGCGTGAAAACCGAGGCCGCAGATGGCGGGAAACCTAAAGAAATTGAGGCCGATATTGTCCTCGTTTGTATTGGACGTCGCCCATATACTGAAGGTCTGGGTCTCGAGAATATTGGGATTGAAACCAACCGCGGCAAAATCCCGACCGATCACTGGAAAACGCCTGTTGAAGGCGTCTGGGCTATTGGCGACGTCATTGACGGACCAATGCTCGCCCATAAAGCTGAAGAAGAGGCGGTTGCCGTGGCAGAGTCGATTGCCGGACAATCCGGCCATGTGAATTACAAGGTCATTCCAGATGTGGTTTATACCCATCCTGAAATCGCCTCAGTGGGGCAAACCGAAGAACAACTCAAAGAATCCGGTATTCCCTATAAGAAAGGAAAATTCCCATTTACGGCAAATTCGCGTGCGCGTTGTAATCATGAGGCCGAAGGGTTCGTTAAAATTCTCGCCCATGAAGAAACGGACGAAGTCCTTGGCGCGCATATCATCGGACCGCTGGCAGGCGACCTGATCCACGAAGTTACAATTGCGATGGAATTTGGCGCGAGCAGCGAAGATATTGCGCGCACCTGCCATGCCCATCCGACCGTCTCTGAAGCCGTCCGTCAGGCGGCTATGGATGTTGAAGGTTGGACGATGCAATCTTGATGGGCAATTTTGTTATTCAGAACATAGATTAAGAAAAAACCCGCCTCTAATGGCGGGGTTTTATCGCTTAATACAGCGTCTTAAGCGCCGCTGCGTCATAATCCATTAGATCGTCATATCGGCCGTCTTTAACTTTGCTGGCCCATTCTGGATCTTGGAGGAGGGCACGTCCCACGGCGACGAGGTCAAATTCACCGCGATCCAATCGTTCAAATAATGTGTCGAGCGAGGCGGCTTGCGCACCTATACCTTGAAAAGCCTCGAAAAAATCACCGTTTAAACCGACTGAACCAACCGTAATTGATGGAAGACCCGTGAGCTTCTTGGCCCAACCCGCAAGGTTGAGATCTGAGCCTTTAAATTCTGGTTCCCAGAAACGGCGTTGCGAGCAATGTAGGACATCTACCCCGGCATCAACAAAAACACCTAGGAAGGCCTCTAAGGCCTCAGGGGTTTCGGCCAAGCGGGCCGTATATTCTTGTTGTTTCCATTGCGAAAAGCGCAAAATAATAGGCATGTCATCGCCAACAGCTTTGCGGCATTCTCTGATAATGTCCCCGGCAAAATTCGCGCGTTCCGTGAGGCCACCGCCATATTTGTCTTCTCTTTTGTTCATGACGTCCCAGAAAAATTGATCAATAAGATAACCATGGGCACCGTGAATTTCGATGGCATCAAAGCCGAGGGACTTTGCATTCGTGGCCGCGCGGGCATAGCTCTGGATCATGTCACTGACGTCTTCATCTGATGGGGCATCCAGGACCCGCTTGCCCGTATGTGTTATGCCTGACGGGCTATCAGAGCTTGCATCAGGGTAATGTCCCGAACCGGGCTTTCGCATCATGCCGACATGCCAAAGTTGAGGGGCAATTTTACCCTCATTTTCATGGACGGTTTCGCAGACATTTTTCCAACCAAACAAAGCGTCATCGCCATAAAATTTTGGAACTTTGGGATCATTGCCGGATGCGGGTCTGTCAATAAGTGTGCCCTCGGTCAGGATCAGTCCCACATTATTTTTTGCACGGCGACCATAATAGGCGGCTACATTTTCACCCGGAACGCCCTCTGGTGAAAAGCTTCGCGTCATCGGCGCCATGACAATCCGATTGGGTAGGTCCAGCCCACGAATGGAAAAGGGAGAAAATAGCGTGTTAGACATTGAATAGACCTATAAAAAAATGGCGGAAGGCCCGCCATTCTGTGTATCTTTAGAATGTCCCATATCTCTCAATATTGAAAGATACAACTATGTTTATTGTCCCAATAATGCCTTCATTGCGTCCAGATAGGTGATCCAGGCCTTGCGACCATTATCTGTGAGATGGACAAGGGTTTGGGGTCTTTTGCCTTTATAACCTTTTTCCTGTCTCACATATCCGGCCGCCTCAAGCTTGGTCAAATGGGTCGACAAATTTCCATTTGTCGCGCCAGTCTTGTCCTTAAGGTCCGGAAAGCTCGCGGGGTTTACGGCTGAGAGATAGGCCATAATGCCCAGACGCAATCGACCATGGATAACATCATCAATCGCGTCGAGGTCAAGGTCGGGGCTGTTTTGAGCCGCTGACATTTATCCGGCCGCTTTCATTGTTTTAAGCGAAGGCAGGATTACGGTAAAAACCGTTCCTATGGCGCCCACAAGATAAATATGGATTTGCCCATAGGCGACGAAACACACAGCCGAAAAAACAAAGGCGGCGAGTGAGGCAAGATGTATCCAGGATAATTTGCTGATTTTTGCAATCACCCCATAGGCCATGCCTTGACCGGCAAATCCGAAAATAATCATAATATCCCAAAGATGATAAGTTCCATCACTCAACAGCTGACTTAAAATTATGCCAGCGGCCAGTGATCCCATCATACCCGCAAACATGGTCCAGATATAAGTCTCGACACGGTTCCCTACAGATTGCGCGCCTGGTTTTTGGTCGGCCTGGCGCCCCAATAAAAAGACACCTAATCCACCGATCACCGCAAAGCTGACCCATAAAATCGCCAGACTATAGCCTGGGAAGGCAAGAATGCGCGCCAGGATCATATATTGAATCGAAAATGCTAGGGCTATCAAGATTCCCCACATCAACCCGATAGGTCCGCCCAGAAGCGGCGTGTTTTCGCCTTCTCTGGCGATCCGGCTCGCCTGTTCCAGGTCAGCCATTAAGCTTTCTGTCTTTGTCATTTTTAGTCTCCTTCATATTTGTTGTGCAGTTTGCGGGGCGCAAATTGCACCGATTGGCACATTCAAACATCTTGACAAATTTTTATACAAATAGGTTTGACATACAAACTTGTTTGTGTCAAGTTTGAATTACAAACTAAATTGTAAAGGAGACGAAAATGTTTGTATCTAACCTAACCAAAGCCCTGGTGATCACCAGTTCAACACTATTAATATCGCTCGTGGGTGCCACCACAGCCTTTGCCGGTGAAAGCGCTGATAAAGAGTGGAAAATCATTCCAGGCAATGTTCCCGTGACTGTAACGATTACCAATCTAGACCCCGCGCCCGAGGGGGCGGACCCGGTTTATGTGTCAATCCAGACAGAAGGTGAATTTCAATCCATGAAAGGGGCAGGGGGCATTACGCCCCACGCCAAAACTGGATCAATGACGGCCACCTTTCTTGTTAAAGAGCCCGGCGAATATGCCGTGTCGGTCTGGCATGACCGAGACGGCGATGCGCGGTTTTCCATGAGTGAAGATTACACGCAAATCTTCGATAGCTATGGGTCGTCTGGGCAGCCGCCAGCAGACGGCATGCCAAAATTTGAAGATGTCAAATTTTCAGTTCCAAATCATGGCACGAGCCTGACGGTTGATATGATTAATCCGGAATAGGGATTAGAAATAAATCAAAGGAGAAGCCCCGGTTATTCGACCGGGGTTTTTTAATTTAAGCTCGCGGATGTGCTCCCGCATGAATATCAATGAGCCGCGCCGCATCTACATCCGTATATCGTTGGGTTGTTGAGAGGCTTTCATGTCCCAGCAATTTCTGGATGGTTCTTAGGTCACCACCACCTGCCAAAAGATGGGTTGCAAAACTATGACGCAGCGCATGTGGGGTCGCTGTCTCGGGCAGGCCTAGCGCGCCGCGTAGGCGCCGGACTTCAGCCTGAATGATTTCGGCGCGCAACACGCCGCCACGCGCGCCTCGAAAAATGGGCTGATCGGCGTCTAATGTGAATGGCATCTCTTTGACATAGAGGTCTACACAGTCCGCTATTACGGGTAAAATAGGCACGAGCCGGGTTTTCCCGCCTTTCCCCGTGAGCATGATTTGGCGCCCTAAAGGCATATCATGTCCTGTAAGCGAGAGGGCCTCTGAAATACGCAAACCCGCCCCGTAACACAACGATAGAACCGCTTGGTTTCTGGTCGATATCCAGGGAGCTCCGGGACTATCTAGCGGGTCATCTATCAATTTTAGCGCCTCAGATGGGCTGACGGCTTTGGGTAAAGGACGTTTTACGCGTGGCCCTTTGATCAAGGGCAGGGCCGCATTTTTGGCGTCCCATCTGCGCTCTATATAGCGGTAAAATGTTCTGATGGCTGAGAGTTGTCTCTGAATTGAGGCTGGCGATAAGGCGTTATCACCACGTCTGCGAAAAGCGAGATAGGCGCGAAAACCTCGTGCTTCGACGCCGACAATTTCCGATAATGAGAGGGACTGATCCAAGTAATTTGTCAGAAACCCCAAAAAGGCCGACATATCCCGCTGATAGGCCTCAACTGTTTTTGCGGCCAGGCGCCGCTCACCTGAGAGGTGATCGAGAAAAAGGCCGAGAACCTCTTGGGCTGGAATTTTTTGCAAAGCCGCCATAGGTCATATGTGACCCAACACAGTTAAGATTGCGTGAGTCAAAACGCTTATTCCAATTGTCCTGAAAGGGCTTATCTATTAGGAGTAGCTATGTTTGAAAAACCTTCACGTCCTCTGATTACCCAGACGGGGCTTATCACAGGCCTTATAGCCTTTAGCTTTCCTTTTATGTCTGATTTTATCATTTTGGGAAGTTCGGGGAAGGTAGAAGAGGTTTTAAAAAACCCGATGAGTTTGATTATATTTGGACTTTATGGCGCCTTAACCTTTTGGCTGGTCGATAGTGCCATGCGGCCCCGACGTCGCGTTCGTATTGCCCTTTGGATTGGATTGCTCATGACATCTGTGATCTGGATGGCCTATGCTGGAACAGGTCGCCTTCATCAAATAGATCAAACCCATGGGAATATGCATCTTGGCATTTATATGCTCTTAATGGCCTGGCCTATGATTTGTGCCGTCTTGATGGGATGTATTGCAAAAGTTGGAGAGACAGACCATGTCACTTGAGATCATTCTTTTTCCTTGCCTGTCTGATAATTACGGCTTTCTCATTCATGATCCAAAGACGGGTGCGACCGCAGCCATTGATACGCCTGATGCCAAAGAGATTGCCAAGCAATGCGAAATGCGGGGTTGGCAGCTTTCTGAAATCTGGAACACCCATTGGCACCCCGATCACACTGGCGGTAATGTAGCGTTGAAGCGGCGCTATGAGGCTGTGATCCGCGCGCCGCACCGCGATGCGGGTGAGATTTCTGGCGTTGATATCGTTACGCATGACGGCGATAAATTTGAGTTTGCGGGACATAAGGTCGACGTCTTTCATACGCCGGGTCATACGAATGAACATGTTGTTTATTATGTGCCTAGCGCCAAAGCGGCCTTTGTCGGGGATACGATTTTTGCCCTAGGCTGTGGCCGTTTATTTGAGGGCACGGCTGCGCAAATGTGGGATAGCCTGTCAAAGATCATGGCGCTACCCGATGACACGGCGCTTTATTGTGCCCATGAATATACCCTGTCTAACGCCAAATTTGCGCTGAGCGTGGAGCCCGATAATCAGAATTTATTGGCCGCCATAGACGAGGCCAAGGCAAAACGGGCCCGCGATGAGCCGACAGTTCCCACAAATGTTGCACTTGAACGTCTCACCAATCCCTTCATTACGGCCGGAAATTCACAGGAATTAGGACGTAGACGGGCTTTAAAGGACAATTTCTAACCAAATGGATAGCTTTTCGTAGGGTGAAAGCGCTATTGGTATGATATGTGAATGTAGAGTTAACGGAACTCTCAGTCATGCTTCAGTAAGGGTATGACATAAGGTTGATATGAAACTGAATAAAACAATTAGACTTTCCCTCCTGACAAGCGCCGCGCTTGCTTTACCGGTTATGGCGCAGGCGCAATCGAAAGTTACGCCGCCTTATGCCTTGGGGTCGACGCCGACTGTGGTGCAGGCCGCACCAGGATTTCCAACTGTCTCGCCCGAGCAAATTGCCAGTGATGTGACAGAAGAGTTTAATCCGCGCACAGGCGAACAAAGCCTTGTTGCCGCGCCCTTTGATCCTTTTGAGCAGGACCCCACGGTCGCCGCTTCGGTGAAATTGCGGTCTATACCTCAAGCGACAGCTATTGACGGCTCTACCTTTTATGATGGCGCCGTATTTGAGATGAATTTCTATTATAATTCCCCCTCAGACGATCCATATGGGGGGCGCGCATATGGCGATGCAGCCTTTTTAAATGGAGAGCTCGCGCCTGTAACCCTGCGTGACAATCGGATCTTAGAATGCTCTAGTCGTGTCGACAATGTCGTCTATGATCATCAGACCTATTATACAGGCCCCCATATTGGGATTTATAGGCCTTACCGTCACTATGCCGGCCATTATGGGTTTACGAGCCTTGGCTTTGGGCATGGGTTTTCGTCTAGGTCTCGGTCCTTTTTTAATCCAGGTGTTGGGTATTCTGGCTTCGGGTTTAGAAGGGGTGGTTTTGCCAGAACGCGCGGTTCATCTTCGCGGGGTGGTTTCAGGGGTCAAAGACGTGATCTAAATGAAAGACGTGATCAAAGTGAAAGACGTGAAGATCGACGTGACCGTATCCGCGATCGTCAGGACGATAGGGACAATACGGATCAAGGCTTCAGGCGGAGATCCACTATATCCGGCGTGCGTCAAGATCAGTTTTTGACTCGTGGTTCGGTACTTGGTGGAACGCGTACAAGCCGTGGCCGGTTAAATGGTGGGTCAGATAGAGCTCGAGAGGATGTACCGACAACCTCTTCAGATACGTCAACAACATCGCGACGTGGATTATTTGCATCGGGTCGGACACGTGCGCGCACTTCTTCGCAAAGACGTGAAGAGGCGAGGCGTCAATTGACGACCCGTCAATCTCAGCCACAATTTCAGCCTTCAGAATCGTCTTTGACGTCCCGCCCTATACCACAGACCAGGTCGCGTTCGACCTTTAGAGGTACAACGGTAAAATCACCAGCGCCGCAAAGCTCGGTTCCCTCTAATAGGGGCAGGTCTATAGAAAAGGCTCCGAGTTCGAGTGGGTCGCCATCAAACGTCAACTCAGGCCGCTCTTCTTCAAGTCGATCTTCTTCAAATCGCTCTTCTTCGAGCCAGTCGTCGTCGAACCGGTCTTCCTCCCGTTCGATCTCTAGAAGCTCATCGAGCTCTAATTCTAGACCATCGAGATCGTCGTCATCATCCTCATCTCGGTCAAGGCCAACGCGTTCAACTAATCGCTCATCGTCATCAAACCGGTCGTCCAATAACAATCGACGCAAACAGCTAAATTTCTTCTCGAATAATCGAGCTTATGATAGCCGCACTGTTGTCACCTCAACCTCGGTCGATTGTGCACGCGAAGAAACCTTGAATATTTTCATTCCACAGGATCGTCTGGAGGCTGCGCGCTTTGACGGCTTAACATTGATTGTGCTTGACCGTGAAGGCGGCGAGACTCCAGTCTTTATCCCGCCCAATTATATTGAAGGCTTTCGTTTGGCTCAATCCGGTCAGATTCGTCCACAAGGGATCGCGCCCCAAACCTCCCAAGGCACGCTAACTCATGTTCCAAATCCAACTGTGCCAAACCGCTATCCACAACCACGCCGGTCTATTGAGACGGCGCCTTGCCCGACAGGTACCGTGGCCCAATCTGATGGAACCTGTTTGCAAACCGGTGGCGTCTCTTATCAATCACCGCGCTATTGATAGGATTTCGTATCATTTTGATACAGCCATTTGTCTGAACTTGGTCAGCTTCACTAAAATTCGTCTGTTTAGGGCATTATATCCATAAATTTCACCTGGCACGCGTATTGCAAGGATAGGTTTGAACATGCGGGAGGCATCCCAAGGTTCCCACGTATTCTAGACAGGACATTACTCCCGTCCCTTTAGAAACCTGGTGTAAATTGAGATGAGTTTGACTCAGAAATTGGGCCCTATTTGCCCATTTTCTGAGACTTCTCTAGGTTTTACCTGTCTCAAAATGCACTTAGTC
>CAYRMO010000035.1:0-25635 GCA_964425355.1 uncultured Algimonas sp.
CCTCCCTTGAGGATAAAATTGGCGGTCAATGGACGGTTTGGGTGGGTGGTATTGCGCTCTTATTGGGAGCTGTTCTCCTTATTCGCTATTCAATCGAAGCCGGGTTTTTTGGACCCGGGGCCCGCATTATCATGGCTTATATTATGGGCGCTATTCTCCTTGGGGTCGGGGAGTGGTTGCGCCGAAGCGATGCGAAATTACCGGATCGGGTGTTGGAGGCCAGTAAAGCTATTTCCGCCCATATTCCGATCCCGACCCTTTTATCGGCCATTGGTATATTTACCTGGCTCGGCGCCACCTATGCCGCGCATGAACTTTACGGCTTTATCTCGGCGACCATGGCATCGCTGGGTCTGGGACTGATTTCTCTTGGGGCGATGGCTTTGTCTTTACGACAGGGACAATGGCTGGCCCTTATTGGGCTATTGGCCTCCTTTGCGACACCGCTTTTGATACAAGCTGAGACACCCAGCCTGACGGGACTTTATGGCTATCTCTTGATTATAGGGGCAGCGGCACTGGTTTTGGCGCATTGGAAGAATTGGGGATGGCTTAGCCTAGGCGTCGTTGCAGGCTGGTTAGGATGGTCAGCTTTTTCCTTACGAACTGAATTCTCGATGTCCAATCAAATGATATGGCTTGGCTTCCTAGGAATTGGTTTTGTAACAACAGTCTTTTTGGCCTCGCGGGTCGACACCGATGAATTTGATGTTACATCACCGAAAGACTGGAAGCTCATACCCGCCTTAGCTTTGCTCTGGAGTGCTATCGCCGCATTGCTTGCTTTGCCATTCTTGACAGATTTCACGGTAAATATCGCACCGGAAAACGCGAAGTTCTTAATTTTTGAACCCTCACTCCTGGATTATCTTCAGATATTCTCGATCGTGGGGTTACTGGGTGCCGCCGGTCTCATCGTTAAGCGGCAACGAGGTCATATCATTTTCGCGGCAATGTTGGCCACGATTTGCTTGATGCATGCCTCTACACTATCGTCCCATATTGTCCTGGGTCTCTTATCAGCCATTTCGGTGATATTGATGATTTGGCAATCCTTCCAAATCAAAACCGAAAGTTCATGGTCGCTTTTTCAAAAGCCTTGGTTCTGGGGTGTAGCAGCGGCTATTCTGGCGATATTAGGTCCATGGATTCCACTCCAATTCGGTACAGATCCCGTAAGTGACCTACAATATGCTATCTGGTTCGGTCTCTATGTGATACTCTTTGGCGGCGTTGCGATTTATTTCCGAGCGTTTGAAAACCGAATCCTGATCCGTTGTTATACATTTGCGGCTGCCACAGCTTATTTTTTCGCGACCGTCGTTTTAATCGATCAGCCGCTTGAATTCGCATTGATGTCTTCATTTGGCGCCGCTGTCCTAGCAGGTGCCGGGCTTTACCTGCGGCTTCCTGGCGCTCGAATGTCTGCATTTATATTAGTCGTTCTCGCGACTTTCCCCATTCTAAATGGATCCAATATTTCCGATCGCATAATCTTAAACACATTATGGGCCTATCTGGCCTTGCCGGCCTTTATTTTAGGCGGGCTCTCATTTTTACTCCGAAGGCAAGAGCGAAATGACAGGGTCACGGATTTCCTTGAAGCGGCTGCCCTTGGCGTATTTGCGCTATTTATTGTCTTCCAAATCCGTCACCTCTCAAATGTTGGGGAAATTTATGCGGATAAATTCGACTTTGGTGAATTGGGTCTACAGGTCGCAACCGGGCTTTGCTTTACCCTAGCGGGCCTCTCTCCGCGTTTTAAAGGCAATAAGATTTTTGCAGGTTTTGCGCAGATCATTTCTTATGGAACGCTTTCTTTATTCGCGGTCCTTGGGCTGATTTTTCTCTCACCGCTTTTCAATGGCGGGCAAGAAATTTCAGGCAATATAGCTTTCAACACATTGACGATCGGGTTTTTGGTGCCAACGGTTATGCTTGCGCTTTGCACCTGGCTTTCAAAAGGGAAGCGGGATGAAAACTATGTTTATGCCCTGTCTGTCCTGAGCCTATTAGGCGGCCTGTCTTGGATCACCGCACAAATCCGGTTCGGATTTCAAGGCGCGAAAATTGCGATAGGTGAGGTGCGTTTCGGCAATGTAGAGCTTTATACGATCAGCGCAGCTTGGCTGATAATCGGGATCGTTTTATTGGCTGCAGGCATTAAGTGGCGTGCCTTGAGCCTGCGCATCGCCTCGGCCGTTATCATTGTTCTGACGGTTCTAAAAACATTCTTGGTGGATATGGCAGGGCTCGAGGGTATTTTGAGGCCATTATCATTTGTCGTTCTGGGCGTTGTCCTGATTGTTATCGGGCGCGCCTACCAAAAATATTGGCTGACCGGAAACCTCCGATCAGCTGAAAACCAAAGTCAAATTGGACAGGCCTAGGTCTTCTTACGACGCCGCCAAATTCTGCGGATCAAGAGAAAACTTGGGAAGAAAATAAAGATAAACCACGGTAGCATATATGCGATAACCGTTATCACACCTCCCAGCCCGTCCATCATGTTGCCCAGGAAATTTCTAAAGGCATTGGAGACCTGATTGAATGTACCACTATTCACGGCGACATTTTCACTTCTGTAGCTAATATCGACACGAGACATTGAGACACGGGATCGGAGAGCCTTGAGAACCGCTGTCGCACTTTCAATTTCACCCTGAACACGCGCAAGCTCGCTCTCGACAGCCAGTAAGTCAGCTAAATCACCGTCTTGCGTTTCTAACAAGGTTTTAAACCGATCGCGCAATGTCACTTGCGCCTTTAACCGAGCATCGCCGTCCAAAATAGCAGTTGTCAAATCTTCGACCGCGACAGTGTTTGACACGATCTTTCCATTCGCATTTTTAACATCTGTCTGCATTTGCTCGAGAAACGCTTCCAGCCATTTCGGGTCAGCGCGAAAGGAAAAACTAGCGCTTACATTTGTCTTCGATCTTTCTGAGATATTTGATTGTAAGACCTCACATTTGGTGCGTCCTGCTTTTTGACAGCTTTCAATATGGGTGCCGATGACCGATTTAATTGACCCATGCGGTAAACGGGATGCATAATTATATTTTTAAGCGAGATATGTCTCTGAACTCGGTTCGTTGGAAGAATTAGACGCTTTAGAGCGCGTTTGTTGATCATCATTATAAAAGAAATCGCGTTCATAATGCTCATTGGGACCTCCGGCAAACAGATTGAGACTTTCAAACTCAGTTCCGTAGCTATCTTCATATTCTTCATAACTTTGATGATAGCCGTCGCCTAAACGCATCCCTGCGGGCTGACAGGCCGTGAGCCCCAAAAGAGCTAGTCCCAAAAATAATTTACGCATTAGTTTAACCGCTCAATTGGCAGGCCAAGCGCCTTAAGCGGTTCCAATTGCGTATCTGCATCCCCAACGACCAGATAGGTCATTTCGTCCGGGCGAATATGAGCTGCAGCTATGCGTTTGAAATCGTCAAGCGTCATGGCTTGAATAGCCTTGGCATGTTTGGCGCGATAATCCGATGTATATCCGAAACTATCGATCTCACCCAATAAGCGTAATTTATCGTCAAGGGTTTCGGCTTTTAGCGCTTGTCCACGCAGTAAGGCATCTTTGAGTTCTGCTAGGTCTTCTTGCGTTGTCTCAGGGCCATGATTGGCCAGAATTTCGCGGATCAGGGCAATCGACTCTGTGGTGACATTGGAACGGACAGAAGAGCCAACGGTAAACCGTCCCCCATCCCGATCAGCTGGAAAGAAAGAGCGAATACCGTAAGTATAGCCTTTTTCAACCCGTAATGTCGTATTCAATTTGGACGTATAAATACCGCCCAAAGGAAAATTAATCGCATCCGCTAAGGGGTAGTCTGGGTCTGTCCGTGACAGGGCAGGGCGGCTCAGCGTCAGGATGGATTGTTTTGCATCAGGCACATCATAAAAATAGATTTTGGCGCCGTCGACGGGTGATAAGGTTTGAACAGCTCTTGGAGGTATCTTACGACCATCGAAGAATTTATCATCGCTCCAAATAGAGGTCACAGATTTGCGGTCATAATCTCCTGCCAATCTGAATGTTGCCCTTTTAACGCTGTAATGGTTAAAGTGGAAAGATCTAAGGTCATCCAGCGTCACAGCTTCTAAAGCTTCTGATGATCCATATCCGCTTACGCCCCTATGATGGAGCGGGTTAGACTCTGGATAGGTCAGTTTAGCAGATTCGCGTTGGGCAATAGAATTCGGATTACCTTCGGCGGATGTAATGCCTTGCAGGACCTGGTTTTTTAGAGTCAAAAATTCTTCTTCATCCCAACGCGGCTCCAAGATCATTTCCTGTAACAGGCGCATGGTCGGTTCGAAATTACGCGATAAGGTGCTGCCTGTTACAAACACATTACTATCGGTTGCAAAAACATTGATAGAGGATCCTAATTCCCCAATCGCATTTTCCAATTCGGCCGTGGTTTTACTGGCCGTGCCTTTGGATAACATATCGGCTGTCATACCGGCAATTGCGGGCGTATCGACTGAATTTCGGAGGCGACCCCCATCCAGCCGCAATGAGAAATTAATCACTGGGATTTCATCACTGGGCAGGCCTAGAATATTTAATCCATTTCCAAGTCTTTTCTCCCAAATCTCAGGAGAGGGGAGATCATAGCTCTCGCCAAAATCAGGCTCAATTTTACGATCAAAACTGGACGGTGTGGGCGTTTCAATAATTCGGGTGGATGGATCGAAATCCACGGCAGCCCCTTCGCCGGACACGATTTTTTCTTCGACGACATCGGCGGTGCTTGAGCCTTCAAGCCCTAACCCGGCTTCACCTTTTGGAACGAAACTTGTTGCAATAAATGGCTTGTCTTTGAGATAGGTTTCATAAACCCGCATCACATCCTCTGTTGTGACATTGCGATATGCGGCCAGATCTTTTTTGTAAAAGCCAGGATCATCGGTAAATAGATTATATTCTGAAAGCGCGATAGCTTTGCTCAGCGCGCTACTAAAATTGTTATAGAAACTAACTTCAACACCGGCTTTGATCCGGTTGAGATCCGCCTCTGGCATACCATTTTCTTCAAATCGAGCAAAGGCTTGCTCAATGGCTGGCACGAGTTCATCCAGATCGGTTCCCTCATTAGATCGCGCAATCAGATAAAATTCACCAGCGATTTCAGATGTATTGGCAAAAGCCGAGGGTCCGGGGGATAATTTGGCTTCATCGACCAGGACCTCATTAAATGGCGCTGTTTTGCCATCTGTGAGATAGGTTGCGAGATAATCAAGGGCATAGGCATCAGGGTGGTATTGTTCAACTGTGGGCCAGACATAGGTCAAACGCGGGACAGTTGCGAAATTGTCTTCGTGAACCAGTTTAATTGTCTCGGAAAGCTCACCCGCGCGCGTGCCGTAGGGCTCAGTCTTTTCACCCTTGGGAATTTCACCGAAATATTTTTCGACATATTGTTTTGCCTCTTTGAGATCGAAATCGCCGGTAATCGTCACAGTCACATTATTGGGGACATACCAGCGCGCATAAAAATCTTGCGTATCTTTCAGTGTCGCCGCTTCAAGGTCTTCGAGACTACCAATGACTTGCCAATTATAAGGGTGATCTGTTGGGTAAAGGGCTTTGCCCACGACATACCAATTATGTCCATAAGGCGCATTATCAACGCGTTGGCGCTTTTCATTTTTGACGACTTGTTTCTCATTGTCGATGACATTTTGCGTCACGGTTTGGATAAACCAGCCTAATTTGTCAGCTTCGGCCCAGATGACTTTCTCAAGCGCATCTTTGGGAACCGCCTGAAAATATTGCGTCATATCATTGGTCGTAAAGCCATTTGTGCCTTCACCGCCAATCCGCGTATTCATTTCATCCAAACCACCATAGCCGAGGTTTTCAGAATCAAGGAAAAGCAGGTGTTCGAAAAGATGCGCAAACCCTGTTCGGCCTTCGACTTCGCGCGCACTGCCAACATGGGCGGCGAGATTAATCGCAACGACCGGATCAGAGCGATCAATATGAAAGACGACATCTAGGCCATTATCGAGTGTTATTTTTTCAAATTTTAGATCAAGCGATTGGGCCTGCACCTTTTGTTTTTCTGCATTTTCGCCCCCCTCCGAACATGCCGAGAGCGTTAGCGGGATAGTGAATAAAACTATTGCTGCGATTTTAATATTCATGACCGCCTCCTTTGTCATTTAAGAACAATAGGTAGGGTCGAAAGCGAGTTCGCGCAAGCCGCGTCTCGATTTAAAATTTACAGGCTGCGATAAGTCTAATTATTGGGACGGAAAATATAGCGTTTGCGAACACCTATAGCGGCAACGGGTTCACCATTCACAGTTTTTGGGTTAAATCGCGTCCGTTTGGCCGCTCGTTCCGCGGCTTTGGCAAAGTCACGCGCATATCTTTGGGCATCGACAGAGACAATATCCGTTTGTTTCACGCGGCCTTCATCATCAATATTCATCGCAACCACCACGACAGCGCCAATTTTTCTGCGTTGTGCGCTTCTTGGATAGCGAGGTGATACATTGCGTCGAACAGATGGCTGAACGATCTTATCTTTGGCAACAGGAAGGGGGACCTCGGGTGTTGGGGCTGGCGGCGTATAAATAATAACGGGTTGTCGATAAATCGGAGGGGCGCCCGCAAGCCTATCTGAGGGCAAGGTCTCAGATATTGGGCTTTCCAAATTTTCGAGCTTGCGATCGGGTAATGGTTGTGCATCTGCCGTTTCATCAATCTCGGCGACAAGTGCGTCTAGTTCTTCACCGCGTCCACCCATGAGATTTCGATTCCAGCGCGCTTCATATTGCGCCAAGGCCGCGCGCTTGTCGTCCGCATCAGCGCGCACATCATAGACTTTAGCTGTCAGAATTTCCCATTCTATAAGCTCAGCGCGCTGGATAATATCGATTTGATCTGTGATCGCGTCTATTCGATCAGATTCTGGATAAGCTGTTTTGAAATCAAGTAGTCGTGCCCGCCGTAAAGCCGGCGTTGGTTCAGATAGAGCTTTGAGATAGGTCGCACGCGAGGCAGGGGTTTCAATCGTCTGTCCAGCCTGACTTGGTTTGCCTGGACTGAACAGCCAAACAAAGAAAAAAACGATAGCTGCCAAGATGGCCCCGATAAGGAAGGGCCAAATGGAAAAGCTCGAAGTCTTGCTCGGCTCGTCATTCGGATCGTCAATGACCTGATACATAGGGTATTTATAACCTTAAATTTCTGTGGTGCTATTGAAATTGCGGTGCTGACTGCGCAGAAACTGCATATGAGTGCAAACGCCCCAATTACAAAAGATTCGCATGTCGTCCTGGTAGACGGGTCCGCCTATATATTTAGAGCTTTTCATGCGCTCCCCCCTTTGACCAACAAAAATGACGGGACTCCCATTGGAGCCGTCGCCGGTTTTAGCAATATGCTCTTCAAATTATTGCAAAATCAGAAAGATGAAAATCGTCCAACCCATTTTGCCGTAATCTTTGACGCCTCCGGCGGGACCTTTCGTAATGATATTTATGACCTTTATAAGGCAAATCGTGGCGAACCGCCGGAAGATCTTGTGCCGCAATTCCCCTTAACACGCGAGGCGACCATCGCTTTTGGCGCGCCTTCTATTGAAATGAAGGGGTTTGAAGCCGATGATTTGATCGCGACTTACGCCAGACAGGCCGATGAAGCGGGTGCGCGTTGCACCATTATCAGTTCTGACAAAGACCTCATGCAGCTTGTGACCGAAAATGTCATTATGCGTGATCCTATGAAAAATCGCGATATTGGCATTAAAGAGGTCGAAGAAAAATTTGGTGTGAAACCGGACCGGGTCATCGATGTCCAAGCTTTGGCTGGGGATAGTGTTGATAATATTCCCGGTGTTCCCGGTATTGGCGTGAAAACGGCCGTATTACTATTGAACGAATATGGCCCTCTCGAAGAACTTTTGGAACGCTCCCATGAAATCCCGCAAAAAGGACGTCGGGAAAAGATGATGGCCAATAAGGAGATGGCGCTACTCTCCAAGAAACTCGTCACGCTAAAAACAGATGTACCTGTCGAGGTTCCCCTTGAAGATCTTGCGACCACAGATCCTGATGTGGATGTTTTGTTTGATTTTCTAGAACGCATGACCTTCCGCACGTTGACCGCCCGCGTAAGAGCGGCACTTGGTGAGGGTGAAACTGATGGCCTGAGACGAGATGACACAAAACCGTCCCATGAGCGCTCAGGGCCAACGCCGCCGGGTGAAAATACGACGCCAGAAAATATAAATTTTGACGCAGAAAAATATGTCTGCGTACAGGATATTGAGACGCTCAATGATTGGATAGCGCGCGCCATGCGCTGCGAGGTGGTCGCAATTGACCTTGAGACCGATAGTCTGGATTCGGCTGCCGCTAATCTTGTTGGGGTCTGTCTTGCAATTGCGGATAATGAGGCCTGTTACATCCCGCTTGCCCATGTTGGAGAAGGCGAGGAAGGGGATATGTTTGGAGCCGCGCCGCCGCAACAAATTCCGTTTCAAAAAGCACTGGACCTTCTGGAACCATTATTATCCGCCCCTTATGTTCTTAAAGTTGGTCAGAATTTTAAATATGACCTGGGTGTTTTCCAACGCTACGGCCTTTATCCTGCGCCTTATGACGACACGATGTTGATATCATATGGGCTGGAGGCTGGACTACATGGCCACGGAATGGATGCCTTGTCCGAAATGTATTTTGCTCACAAACCCATTCCGTTCAAAGAGATTGCGGGAACCGGTAAAAACCAAAAAACTTTTGATCAGATCGACTTAGATGTCGCCACAAAATATGCGGCCGAAGATGCCGATGTAACCTTGCGCCTTTGGAAATTTCTCAAACCAAAATTGGCGCTGGAAAAGGTGGCGAGCGTCTATGAGACGCTGGATCGCCCGCTTCCGGCCGTCGTCGCGAAAATGGAAAATGAGGGGATCAAAGTTGACCGCGCCGAGTTAAATCGTCTTTCCGCTGATTTTGCTCAAAAAATGGCCCAGCTCGAAGATGAAGCCTATGAGCTGGCCGAGGATAAATTCAATATTGGCTCCCCAAAACAAATCGGTGAAATCTTGTTTGATAAAATGGGGCTTGAAGGCGGCAAGAAAACCAAAACAGGCGCGTGGCAAACCGGCGTCGATATTTTGGAAAAGCTGGCCGATGATGGCGAAATATTGCCGCGAATTATTCTGGATTGGCGACAATTTTCGAAATTAAAATCAACCTATACAGATGCGCTTGTGGCGCAGATCAACCCGATTACGGGCCGTGTCCATACGAGTTTTTCTTTGGCGGCCACAACGACAGGTCGCTTATCATCGTCAGATCCGAACTTACAAAACATTCCAATTCGCACAGAAATGGGTCGAAAAATCCGAGACGCCTTTGTCGCGGAAACCGGCCATGTATTGGTTGCAGCTGATTACTCCCAGATCGAGCTGAGGCTTTTGGCCCATATTGCCGAGCTTGATGCCATGAAACAGGCTTTTGCGGATGGGGTGGACATTCACGCCCTCACAGCCAGTGAGATGTTTAATGTCCCGCTGGATGAAATGACGCCAGAAATCCGCCGGAATGCCAAGGCGATCAATTTTGGAATAATCTACGGAATTTCAGCATTTGGGCTCGCCAAAAATATCGGCATTAGTCGGACAGAGGCGAGCGACTATATCAAAACCTATTTCATGAAATTCCCAGGCATACAGGACTATATGGAATCTGCCAAAGAAGAAGCGCGTGAAAATGGTTATGTCACAACCCTATTTGGGCGCAAATGCCATATTCGCGGGATTAAAGATCGCAATCAGGCCGCGCGTGGTTTTGCCGAACGACAAGCCATTAATGCGCCCATACAAGGGGCAGCCGCTGACATTATGCGGCGCGCCATGAACCGTATGCATGACGCGATTTCAGACGTTGAAGGGGCTAGGCTTCTTTTGCAGGTTCATGATGAATTGGTATTTGAAGTCCCAGAAGATAAAGCTGACGCCCTGATCAATATCGTCAAACCGACCATGCAAAAAGCCCATGAGCCTGCCGTGCAGATCAGCGTGCCTTTATTGGTCGAGGCCCATGCGGCGAAGAATTGGAATGACGCGCATTAAGGTCATAAGCTTAGGCCTTTTGAGTATGGGTTTGGGTTTTGCAGCATGTTCAGGGAAAGATGATATGACAGATTGGAATAGTCTTTCAGGAAAAGCCCCGCTTGTTATTGCCCATCGCGGCGCATCCGGTGTTTTACCTGAACACACATTGGCCGCCTATGAGCGCGCCATAGATATGGGCGCTGATTTTATTGAACCTGATCTTGTGATTACCAAAGATGGTTACCTTGTCGCCCGACATGATCGCTATCTATCTGGATCAACAAATGTGTCCGACCGACCCGAATTTGCGGATCGTAAGGTTGAAAAAGCAGGACATGATGGCGCGGATTGGTTTGTTGAAGATTTCACCCTTGCAGAGATCAAAAGCCTAAAAGCGCGCCAACCCAGAGCGGGGCGATCCACAGCTTATGATTATCTTTATGATATCCCGACCTTTGATGAGGTGCTTAATTTGATCCAGACACGCTCAAAGGAATCGGGTCGAAAAATAGGCGTTTACCCCGAAACCAAACATCCCAAGGCTCTTGGCGATTTGGGTCTTTCCCATGACGCGCCATTGCTTGCGAGTTTAAAGAAATATGGATTTGCAGGTGAGACAGACCCGGTCTTTATCCAGTCTTTTGAATTGGAAAATTTGAGGCGGTTAGACAGCCTTACTTCCATCAGGTTGATTTTCTTGACGGATAAGGATCCTGATTTTGATTTGATTGCCAAAACAGTGGATGGGGTGGGGCCCCATAAGAAATTGCTGATAGATGGAGATGGCAATCCCACCGGTTTTATCCAGGCCGCACATAGGGTCGGATTGGAGGTTCATCCCTGGACATTTCGGGATGATGACAAAAATCCTGCATTTGAAGATATAGACGCGGAACTTAAAGCCTATTATGGGCTCGGCGTGGATGGTGTTTTTTCTGACTTTCCAGATACGGCACGTAATGTGCGAGACAGCTTTAAGGATGTAAAATGACGAAGCTAATTCTTGTCCGTCACGGACAATCACAATGGAACCTCGAAAATCGGTTTACGGGATTTCATGATATAGGCTTGACTGACCGCGGTGTCGAAGAGGCCCATAAGGCGGCGGAATTGATGCAGGCGGAAAATATTAGCCTTGATATGGGTTTTACCTCGTTTCAACAACGCGCCATTAAAACGCTTTGGCTAACCCTTGAAGGCATCGGTCAAATGCATATTCCCGTCACAAAGGACTGGCGTCTAAATGAAAGACATTACGGCGCGTTGACGGGTTTGAACAAGCAAGAGACACGTGACAAACACGGTGATGAACAGGTGCATATTTGGCGTCGCAGTTTTGACATGCCGCCACCGCAAATTGATGAAACCTCAAAATATCATCCATCAAAAGATCCGAAATATAAAGATATCGATCCGTCTCTTTTGCCAACGGGTGAGAGCTTGAAGATGACGACGGCACGTGTTCTGCCTTATTTCACGGATCACATTGTGCCTTTGGTCAAGGGCGGGAACAATGTTATTATTTCGGCGCATGGCAATAGTTTGCGCGCCATTTTGAAATCTCTCTTTGATATTGCGGATGACAAAATTCCAGGTTTCGAATTTCCGACAGGCAATCCGCTTCTGATTGATCTGGACGACGGAACGCTTAATATCACAGCTGCGCGTTATATGGATCAGAGCCGCGCCAAGGAATTACCATCTGTCTAGTCATATAGACTATATGCGCCGCGCTCTTTCATTGGGCGCGGAACAATCTGGTCGCACGGCGGAAAATCCGGCTGTGGGATGTGTCATTGTAAAATTAGGCGAAATTATCGGGGAGGGCGCGACCCAAGATGGCGGACGTCCCCATGCCGAAACGGTTGCGCTTCAAGTCGCTGGTCGCCAAGCCAAAGGCGCAACCGCCTATGTCACTTTGGAACCCTGTAGCCATTACGGCCAGACAGCGCCTTGCGCCAATGCCTTGATCGAGGCCGGAATTGCACAGTGTTTTATTGCCTGTATTGACCCTGACCCGCGCGTGCATTGGCGCGGCGCCGCGCTTTTACAAGAGGCCGGAATAGATGTCAGGGTCGGCCTATGCGAAACCGAGGCTCTATTGGCCCACCAGGATTTTTTCAATCGCGTTCGTAAATTCCACTAGGGATTCGGGATCGCATGACAGCCTGGATTTATCTGCTGAAGTCTTTGAATATATTCTAGCGGCGATAGAGACGCATATCGGATTTTATCTGTCAGTATTTTTAATCGGTAAGGCAGATCTGGACGGCGCACATCAAATACGAGTTTTGACGAAATTATACCGCGCCATTTATGGGCCTGTGGGCTTGCGACCCAGCTCCTGTCGGAAAGCGTAACCTGTCCAGACCGGATTTTATACCAAGCGCCATCCCAAAAGAAAAAATCAATATCTGGATTACTATTATCGGGCAAAATTTGTGCGCAAACTTTCTGAACTTTTCCCGAGACATGTGGTTGATCATAAATCACCCATAAGGGTCCGGGTTTTATTTCGTCGGGTTTTGCAAAGTCTAAATCGCCATGACCATATACTCCGGGCGGGGTATAGCCACTCTCCGAGAGGTTAGTGATAATAATCGGGGCATTGGCAATTTCTTTTTTCACCGCATTCAGGCGGATAAAAATGGCAATGATCACCGCAAA
Source organism: uncultured Algimonas sp. (assembly GCA_964425355.1). Lineage (GTDB taxonomy): Bacteria > Pseudomonadota > Alphaproteobacteria > Caulobacterales > Maricaulaceae > Litorimonas. Next base: position 12,762 of record CAYRMO010000035.1, read on the forward strand.
AATGATCAATACCGAAAAGAAAAATACGCGTTTTAATCTACGACCAAGCCGCCGCAATTTGGATTACTCCGCGAGGCTATCGCGCAAAGGTGTCTCTTGGGGCATGCCTATGGCGTGGAAACCGCCATCGACGTGATGGGTTTCGCCCGTACAGGAGAGCCCAAGATCAGACAGAAGATAAAGCGCAGCACCGGCCACACCCATAGGATCCGTATTGTCTTGCAGGGCACTTGCGGCCTTATTGAAGCGGAACATATGACGACCCGATCCGATACCAGCTGCCGCCAATGTCTTGATGGGTCCGGCCGAGATCGCATTGACGCGAATGCCGCGAGGTCCAAGATCGGCTGCAATATAGCGTGTGCAAGCTTCGAGCGCGGCTTTGGCAACACCCATAACATTGTAATTTGGAATAACGCGCTCACTGCCCAAATAGGTGAGGGTCACCATTGCGCCCCCATCATTCATAATATTTGAGGCGCGACGTGCCGCATCGACAAAGGAATAGGCTGAAATATCTAAAGCGGACTTAAAGCCTTCACGTGTTGTCTGCTCAACAAATGAGCCTGCAAGTTGATCTTTGCCCGCAAAGGCAATGGCATGGACAAGGAAATCAATCTTGCCCCACTTATCTTCAATTGTTTTGAAAGCTGTTTCCATCTGATCATCATTGGTGACATCACAATCGACCAACGTGTCAGACCCAACAGATTCGGCCAGAGGTTTAACACGACGCAAGAGTTTCTCGCCTTGATGGGTAAATGCTATCTCAGCGCCTTGGGCCGCTAATTGCTGCGCGATGGCCCATGCAATGGAGTTTTTATTCGCGACGCCCATAATTAGGCCGCGTTTGCCCGCCATAAGCGAACCTGTGGGGAAATTCTGGTCAGCCATGTCTCTCTCCTGTCAATATGTGTGCGTTCTTTAGGATTTCGTTGCGGAAATGGCCAGAATTTTCCGCAAAAAAACTGGTTAATCTGGCATTCATATTCGCTTCTGTACTCGCTCTCGCAAGAGGGAGGACGTCTCATATGGAGAGAGATGATCTAGCACAACAAGCTGGACAATTACGTGACGAAATTGGATCTGTAACACGGTCACCAACGCCGCAAATCAGTTTCGACCAGTTTCGAAATATTATCGAAGCCAAGGGTTTCGACAAAATTGTCATGTGTCAAGCTGTTTTGCTGCCCGGAAAAGACCTGATACAACATCGTTTTTTCTTCCACTCTGGTATTTCAGAACTCCTGAAAACTTACCACGATAAAACCTACCAACTCTGCGATCCTGTCGTGCTTCGCGCGATCTCAACGCATCGACCTTTTCGGCGGCACGAAACCCATTCAGATATGACACCAGCGCAAATCGAACAGGTCGAACATGCAGCCAGATATGGATTGAAATATGGCGTTGTTTTTCCGATCAGAGATTTCAGCGGTATAATGGGATTTGTGTCGATTGGACGCGCGACTAATTTTGAAATGAGTGATATTGAACTTTTGGAGTTGGAGCTTCTCTGTCGTTACAGCTATCTGAAAGTCGACTCATTTTACGACACGTCTGAGCAATCATCTGATTTATCCTTATCGCCCAGAGAAACGGCCATTTTAATGCATGTGTCGAGGGGCAAGACGAATTGGGAAACAGGTCAGATCATGGGAATGAGCGAATATTCCATCCGGGATTATCTAAAAGCGATCTCGGCGCGTTTTGATACGGCCAATAGAACCCATACTGTCGTGAAGGCCATTCAATTGGGTCTTATACTACCTTAGTGCCTTGCTCTAATTTAACAGCTTAAAATTTTCGCGCGATCGCAATCGCGGCTGTAATCCCATCTTCGCTCGGGGCGATAACGGTCCCTTCAACCTCTCCGACAAGACGAGAATAATTTACAATCCCCACAATTTGGAAATCGTCATTAAGGTCGAGATAGGCCGCGACATGTGCGCCCAAAGTTGAAATTTCAGACCCGAAATCCAAGGCGGTTACGCTCGTGTCTGCGGGGAGAGCAAGCGCGCTAAGTTGATCGTCTGATATGCCATATTGGGCATCCAGAAAATCGCCGGAATGATAGGTCACGCGCACACCAGGTGTGATACGAAGCTTATCAAAGGGATAGAATTCAGTTGTCGCGAGCGCGTCAATACGAAATCCGTCGAGCCCTCCAGAGAGGGGGACATTGCCAACCACATCAATCGCACCGATGGGCGTATAGATCCGGCTAGAAATTAACCCGGCAAATCCGTCTTCGATATCAAAGGCTTCATTGTTTAAGGGCGTGTCTTCCCCGTCCCGACCTAGGCTGTAATGTAAAGAGGCCCCGAGGCGAAAATTCTCATTGCGAATGGCATAGGCGCCAGCCCCAAGGCCAGGATTGACAAAAAAGCGCCCCTTATATTGGGCATTAATATAAGGCAGGACTGTAAACTCACTTTCCTCAGAACCCACATAGGTTTCTCGACTCACAGCTGCGATCCCGACATCAGCATAGGTATCTTGTTCGTCTTCTGGAATTTCAAAAATTGAACTTTGTGCCTGTGCCAAATTTGGTAGGAGGCACATTGTCGTGGTTAGGAAAAAAATACGTAAAAAAGCCATGTGTCCCGCTAACATCATTTAGTCGCGGGCGCATCTTAATTTATGTTTCAATTCATGTAAGGATTGAATAGTTAAACAGAGGTCACAATTTTGCGAAAATGACGGACCCATTTGTGCCGCCAAATCCAAAACTATTGGACATGGCAGTTTTGAGTTCCGTTTCAACGGGCTCTCTAGCGACGTTAATGGCTGGAATATTCTCGTCAAAGTTTTCAATATTTATTGACGGTGCGACAAACCCACGATCCATCATAAGCAATGTATAGACGGCTTCTTGAACGCCGGCTCCGCCGAGGCTGTGACCTGTTAGACATTTCGTGGCAGACACATATGGGCCGTTCAGTCCAAAAATCCTCTCAATGGCACTCGACTCGGCAATATCACCAACAGGTGTAGAGGTTGCATGCGGATTTATGTAATCGACAGTTTCAAGACCTGCATCTTCCAGTGCCATCCGCATCGCACGTTCTGCACCTTCGCCACTTGGGGCAACCATATCATACCCGTCAGATGTCGCGGCATAACCAATGACTTCTGCATAAATTTTTGCACCGCGTGCCACAGCGTGTTCATATTCCTCAAGAACTAACATGCCAGCGCCGCCCGCAATGACAAATCCGTCGCGGTCCTGGTCAAAAGCTCGGGAGGCTTTTTTCGGCGTCTCATTATATTTGCTGCTCATAGCCCCCATGGCGTCAAAGAGGGATGACATGGACCATTCGAGTTCCTCGCCACCACCTGCAAACATAATATCTTGTTTACCCCATTGAATTTGCTCAACGGCAGAGCCGATACAATGTAATGAGGTTGTACAAGCCGAGGTGATAGAAAAATTCACGCCTTTGATTTTATAATGTGTCGCCAATGTTGCCGAGACTGTCGACGACATAGCTTTGGGAACCGCAAATGGTCCGATCCGTTTGGGTGAATTATTTTTACGAGTAATATCGGCCGCGCGCACAATTTCTAAGGATGACGGACCACCGGAACCCGCAATGATACCGGTCCGCGGATGTGAGATTTGGTCTTCGCTTAGGCCTGCATCTTCAATCGCGTCTTTCATGGCGACCGCCGCCCAGCCCGCTGCATCACCCATAAAGCGATAAGATCGTTTTGAAATTATCGCTTTGTAATCGCAATCGGGACGACCCGAGATCTGGGAGCGAAAGCCAAGCTCGGCCATTTTTTCGTCTTTTTTGATTCCGCAGTTCCCGGCCTTTAGGTTTTCGGCAACGGTATTCGCATCATTACCTATGCAGGAAACAATGCCTAATCCGGTGACAACAACTCGGCGCATACTCAGCCATCCTCTTGTGGAACAAATAGACCTACTCGCAGGTCTTTCGCTTGGTAAATCAATTCGTCATCAGCATACATTCTTCCATCTGCAATACCAAGAACGAGTTTCCGTCTTATGGCGCGTTTTATATCAATTTCATAGCGCACTTTTTTGATATCTGGCGTGACTTGACCCGAAAATTTGACTTCGCCAACACCCAAGGCGCGTCCACGTCCTTGTCCACCTGTCCAACCCAACCAAAAGCCGACCAATTGCCACATGGCGTCTAGGCCCAAACATCCAGGCATGACGGGGTCACCCGCAAAATGACATTCAAAGAACCAAAGATCAGGATTGATATCGAGTTCCGCTTTAACTTGGCCTTTCTCATAAGTGCCGCCATTATCGTCCATATGTTTAATTCGGTCGAGCATAAGCATGGGGGGAAGGGGTAATTTCGCATTACCTGGGCCGAATAAGCTTTGTTCGCCGCTGACGATCAGATCGTCATAGTCATAGGATGGCTGAATTTTTAACATATCGCTTAAGGCCTAACTAATTTACTCGCCTCATAAGACAGGCTTGCCCTTAAGGCAAAGCGAGAATCAGCTGATAGATGCAGTTTTTCTTATGATTTCGATTTCACCGTGTAGCGCGAGAGAAGTGTCTCCACCATATCCCAATCAGGTTTGAGGATATCTGCGGCTTTTAAGTCGCGATAAGCTAGCTTATATTGCTCTTGGCGGTCATAAAGGATGGCGCGGTTTACAAGGGCAGCCGGGCGAGTTTTACTTTCGACATCTTCTAAAGCTATATTGATCGATCTTAGGGCGCCATCATAGTCTTCGATATAAATCAGGGCCGCAGCGAGATTTACATGCGCTTCGGTTAGGTTAGATTGTAGCTCCAATGCGCTTTCATAATCAAATATCGCATCAGAATACCGTTCTTTGCGCATGCGAAGAATACCGCGATTAACGAGCGTGGCAGCTCTTGTTTTCGTAGGAAGATTTTCGTCCAGTGCATCATTACAGGTGTCCAGGGCCGAGCGACTCCCTTTGTCACCGCGCTTGGCATAGTCATAACAATTCGCCGCATTGGCTTTGCCAATGACCAAAAGTTGCGCCGTAGCTGGCGTTGCGAAGGCACCAATCATCAATCCCAAAAAAAGTGCCCGAAAGCGGGGATGGAAGCGTAAACGAAAGCATATCATGGAGGCATTATAGCATAAAACTCCGCATTTATCCAAATCACAAAATGAGGGAGAGCCTCTTGAGGGTAGAAAGGACCCCGTCTGTCCGATTTATTTGGTGGACGATCATCCCGAGGTCACGCGCCGCGTTTACATTTACCGTTGTGTCCTCAAAGAACCAAACGTCCTCTGCCTCGACTCCAATTGTGTCGAGGACAATTTGGTAGCTCTGCGCATCGGGTTTGGCGGCATGAATATGATGAGAGGCAAAAGCATGATGAAAAACAATGTCTATTTCGAACATTTCATTCAAATGGATCCAATGAAGCGCATTGGTGTTAGACAAGCAAGCAATCGTAAATTCTGATTTTAAATGCTCAAGCGCCTTAATCACGCCAGGAAAAGGGGGGAGCACCCAACTATTCCAAAGCGAAGCTATATCGTGGGTCTCTAAGTCAAATAGGCTAGCGAGCTCTTTCAAGAAAATATCATCATCAACTCGGCCACGCTCATAGGCAGAACAAATTTCGCTTTGTTCAAATTTTGCAGCAACCGCCTCCCGGCTCAGTCCATTAGAGGCGGCGAGCGCTTCAAACCCGACCCAAGGTACAATCACGCCACCAAGGTCAAATAATAAGAGTTTTGGTTTGTTCACTATCATGAAGACTTTCTAAAATTTGCACCCGGGAATGAGGAAACTGTGCGTAATTGTCGCGAATTTCAACTGCAACTCATTATTTATTAACCATAAATTTGACCAAAATTGTAAAGAAACAGCTCTAGCCTTAACGTGTGGTATTTAGTGTGGACATATCAGACGCTTCGCGGCGTTTGACCCAGTCGCATGCAAATGATTATTTCAATGATCGTTTGAACGCGCAGAGGTTTTTGGCTTTAATTAGCTTTGCAATGCCAGCTACCCTGTTTTTGCTCTATGTCCTAACGCCGCACACAAGTGACACCGGATCACCCGGCCTTTTGATTAAAATTTCTATTGCGGCAATTATCATTGCCGCCTTTCGACTTATATATAATTGGAACAAGCCACGCGATAATCTCTATCAAGTCAGCTGTGCCTTTATAGATTTTTTTGCCATTGCGGCCATCTTAATCGGCTATGCTTATACTTATGATGTCCCGATTTCGGTAGCCTTGAAATCACCGACGGCAAATTTGTTCTTTGTATTTCTGGCGTCTCGAATTGTTCTATTTAGTCGATCCGTGATCTTGAAAACCGGTTTAATCGCTGCCCTGTTCTGGATGGCATTGACAGGCCTCGCCATGTTTGAACCCGATTTTACGGGTCGAACCTCAAGCTACATTGAGTATCTCACCAGCTTTAAAGTCTTATTGGGGGCAGAACTTGAACGTCTGGTCCATTTCGGACTTATGACAGCAATCCTATATGGGTTTGTTTTTGTCTCACAACACGATCCTGCAACAGGATTTGTAAGGCGACCTTATTTCCTGCGGTACCTCGCGAAATATTTAGGACAAATCAGTCGCAAACCTTCAAGACACATTAACGCACTTGTCAAAATTCGTATTCCGACAATCGTAAATGACGCTAAATTTTACGACGCAATTTTCCGTCTAATTCCAAAGCTGGACGCTTTATCAGCGACGGAGTCTCTGAGATTTGGAAAACTCTCAAATCAAACGATAGCGATCTGGCTTACCTTTGACCAAGAGAAAACATCTCTTGATGAAATCGTTGATGGCGTGTCCGAAGAATTATCTGCCAAAGCGCTCATAAGCCTAGGCAGTCGAACACCAAAAATTCTCGTCGGAGCTAGCCCGCTTTATAAATCCGCGACAAATCACCAAATCCTGAGTTACACAGATATTGCGATTAAGGTCGCGAGTTCCAACCGAAAAGGCGCACATGTCTTTGAGAAAATGGACGAAGCCAAAATCTTGCAAAGCCAGAAAATTGAAGATGCAATTAAATATGCGCTCCAGGAAAGAACGCTCTATGTAAAATATCAGGCAATTTATGATCTCATGACGGATAGGCCTGTTGGTTATGAAGCCTTGGTGCGTTTGCGCGATGAAACGGGTTGCGAAATTTCACCCGGTCATTTCATCCCGATTGCAGAGGAAGTCGGACTTATTGATGATATTTCCGAGCGTGTCTGCCGACTGATTTCACAAGAAGCCCATGGCTTATTGGGCCTCAGATCTGTTGATGAAAACCTGCCTTATCTAAATATCAATATCTCCCCACATCAGCTCAATAATATAGAACGTACAATTGGGTCACTTGAATGTGCGAAACGATCAGGGCTGCCCATTAATGTCGAGATAACGGAATCGGCGACCTTGAATGATCATACGCTTTTAGAGAATCTTCAAAGGCTAAGGCTCGCCGGCTTCTCTTATATAATTGATGATTTCGGGACGGGTTATTCATCCTTACATCGCCTGAGAGATTTAGGCGCTACGGCTTTAAAAATCGATCAAACCTTTGTCGAAAATATAGATTCAGATCGCGATTATGATTTCCTCGAATCAATCGTACGTTTGGCACGGACCACGTCGGATATTGTCGTTATTGAAGGTGTCGAAACTTTGCAACAAAAACTGCTCATGATGAAAATGGGTGTGCGCTATTGTCAGGGATACTATTTCGCGAAACCGAAGACATTGGATGCGCTGTTGGATGAGGTTAGACAAACCGACCCGCGCACTGAAAATGTCCATTTGAAAAAAAGCGGGTAAAGGTTCTACCGCGGCCGAACCGCAAGGCATTATCCCTGATACCGCAATGATTTAAAACATATACCGATAGCAAAGCCTATAGCGCCGGCGATGGCTAAAGCGTTTAATCTTACCCAAATATAGTCTGAGAGTGGAAAGAAGGATATTTCTTGATGTTCCAATGGATAGATCACGGCCATAAATAGAGTTAACCCTCCACCGATCAGGAGATGTTCTCCAAATGGGATTCCCGGAGCGTTAAAGTTCTCGTGATCTCTCGTGGCGGCTTCGCAAATTTCATCCCACAGAAACACGCATCCAAGTCCAAATAAGAGCATGATCGCAATGCAAATTATAGTTGGCCAATCGAGCATCATAAGAACATGTTATAGGCTATCGATTTCTTTTAAGTAAATTTTCTAATTGGAAAGAAAACGGATGACGTTATAGGTTTAGGCTCTTTTTATAGCCGCCAAAAATCCGAATTTATCCTTTTGGGGATAAGACGGTCTTTTGTGATGCGGGACCTGTCATATGTGTGGGGGTTTGAGCAAATACAAAATGAAGATGTACCGACCCAATAATGGGTCAGCGGTTTTTAATCTCGATTACCTCGAATAATCGTTTCGAAGCACGCCGTCATACTGCTCTGATTTTAGGCAGCATTTCTTGAAACTTATGTTCACTTCCGCATGGGCAAGGATCATTGCGACCCGCGTTTAATTTGCAATATTTATGATTCAGTGCCTCAGAAAATGATCAAATAGGGATCAATTTCTGAGACAATTTTTGCAAATTGAACGAACATGCAGCCATTGATAATGTATGCAGGCAATACACATGAACTTGCGACGGCATGAGTTTTTCAATTTCCAACGCTACCGCCTAAAATGCTTCTTAGTTTGACCCCATTTTGTTGGTGTGCCTTTGCGAGGTTGGGCGATGATCTGATAATCATCCCAATAAAGGATTTGTCCGGGACTATTGGTACGGGCTTCGGTCACCCAAATATCACCCGCGGACAATATATTGACCATGTGACGGGCTCGCCGGATCATGGTTTTGGCATGATCGCGAAACCAGCAAATACCGACATTGACACCGGCAGCATCAAAATAATCACTATCAGGTGAAGGAAGGTGTTCCTTAAACCAGTCCATTTCACGCATGAGTTCATCAACAAGATAAGGTTCGATAAGGTAGTCATCACGTGCTCTGAATGCGGTTTGAAATAAACCATAGTCGCAATTGCGCACCCGGCTTTCCCCTTCGGTTGGGAAGGGTCCGATAAATCGTAGATACATTGTGTATCTCCACTTTACATCCCTATCTGCCAATTGCGCTTCCTATCGCGCATAGATCCAGACAGGCGAAATTCAGGCCTGCCGATAAAATTGACAATTTAGGGTGTGTTGAAAGGTTCGCACGTTTCCGCGCGGCTTAAGCTCGATTATCCCGCATCCGGGGGCGTGATATGCACAATGAACCACATGGCTCTACCCTTTCAAAAGTGAGCGCGCAGATAGGGGATGGGGTTGCCCTTGTCAAGGATATTTGAGATGCCTGTCTATGGATTTCGAATTCCAAGAAAGTCAACGCGCATTCAAAAGCAACGCCCAAAACGCACGGGTTTGGACAGAACAATGGGTGTTGCGGGAGATGTATTGCCCGGCCTGTGGCAATCATCACCTTGAAGATTATCCAAATAATAGACCCGTAGCAGATTTCTTCTGTGGTAATTGTGATGAACAATTCGAATTAAAATCGACGAAGTCTAAATTTGGAAAAAAGATTACGGATGGTGCATATGAGACTATGATAGCGCGTTTGCACTCTTCTCAAGTTCCAAACTTAATGCTGCTTCATTATGATATGGAGCGGAGTGGCGTTGAAGACATATCTGTAGTCCCGCAACAATTTTTTACTCCTGATCTTATCGAAAAACGTAAACCTCTGGCAGCAACTGCGCAACGAGCGGGGTGGGTAGGATGCAATATTCTTATTCACAGAATACCAAAAATTGGTAGGATTGAACTGGTAAAAGCGAGGCAAGTTGCGTCTGTAAAGTCCGTCATAGAACAGTGGGAAAGAACAAAATTTTTAAAATCCAAATCTTTAGAAAGCAGAGGTTGGGTTATGGATGTTCTTAACTGTGTTCAAGAGCTTGGAATGTCAGAGTTTTCATTGGCGGATGTTTACCAGTTTGAGAACTTCTTGTCCGAGTTACATCCGGCAAACAATAATGTTCGCCCGAAAATTAGACAACAATTGCAAGTATTAAGAGATGCGGGACTAGTTTCGTTTCTTGGCAAGGGACAATATAAATTACTTGGTTAGTTTAAAAGCAAAAAACCCTTTGAGTTTGACTTAAAGCGAAGTTTCTCAAATCTATTCGATAACTTTAGTGATAATCTGATCTGTTTTGGTCAAACCCGATGGGTCCCGCGTCGAGCGCGGGTTGAAAAACGGTGACAGGCGCGGGCGTCTATAAACAATGTCATCCCGCGCTTGACGCGAGACCTGTCGTATGTGTGCAATAAAAAAGCCACCCCGGAGAGTGGCTTAAAATGAAGTTTCTAAAATCCTTGTCACGTATTGATCCGAAGGATCAAAACTCTAGCTGCGCCAATCCGCAGGAATTTTCGAAAGCTCTAGGCATGGTTTGGAATGTTGTAGGCGGAGCCTACATCATGCCGCCCATTCCTCCCATTCCGCCCATGCCGCCCATATCAGGCATGGCAGGTCCGTCTTTCTTAGGCGCTTCGACAATCGCAGCTTCGGTTGTCAGGATAAGACCTGCAACAGAGGCGGCGTCCATAAGAGCTGTGCGAACGACTTTAACAGGGTCGATGATACCGGCTTTGACCATATCGACATATTTGTCATTTTGCGCATCATAGCCGAAATTTGCTTTGTTTTCAGAAATGATCTTTCCGACAACAACTGCACCTTCAACACCCGCATTATCTGCGATTTGACGCGCAGGATATTGTAGGGCGGCTTTGACGATTTCGATACCAGCTTGCTCGTCATCATTTACGCCTTTGACGTCAATGAAACGAGAGGCGCGAAGTAGAGCTGCACCACCACCTGGTACAATACCTTCTTCGACGGCTGCGCGTGTTGCATTGAGCGCGTCATCAACGCGGTCTTTACGCTCTTTCACTTCGATTTCAGTTGATCCGCCAACTTTGATCACGGCAACACCGCCAGCGAGTTTCGCCAGACGCTCTTGCAGCTTTTCACGGTCATAATCAGAAGAGGTCGCTTCAGCCTGTCCGCGAATTTGCTCAACACGGGCTTTGATGTCTTTTTTCTTGCCAGCGCCGTCAACGATAACTGTATCGTCCTTAGAAATGTGAACATGCTTAGATGTTCCAAGATCCTTGAGCGTTACGCTTTCAAGCTTGATACCCAGATCTTCTGAAATCACTGTACCGCCCGTTAGGATGGCAATGTCTTGCAACATGGCTTTACGACGATCACCAAAACCAGGCGCCTTAACAGCGGCGATTTTCAGACCGCCACGGAGCTTGTTTACAACCAAAGTTGCGAGGGCTTCGCCTTCGATGTCTTCGGCGATGATCAAGAGCGGCTTGCCAGTTTGAACAACAGCTTCGAGGATTGGCAGCATAGCTTGTAGCGATGTCAGCTTGCCTTCATTGAGAAGGATATAAGGATCATCAAGCGCAACCTTCATTTTCTCAGCATCTGTGATGAAATATGGTGAGAGATAGCCACGGTCAAATTGCATACCCTCAACAACGTCGAGTTCTGTCTCGGCTGTTTTGCCTTCTTCGACAGTGATAACACCTTCATTACCAACCTTGCCCATAGCGTCGGCGATCATCTCACCAATATAGGCTTCGCCATTGGCAGAGATTGTGCCGACTTGTGCGATCTCAGATGATTTTGAAATCTTCTTGGCTTTCTTCAAAAGGTCACCTGCGATTTCAGAGGCAGCTTTGTCGATCCCGCGTTTAAGGTCCATCGGGTTCATGCCCGCGGCAACGCGCTTAAGGCCTTCACGAACAATGGCTTGCGCCAGAACTGTTGCGGTTGTTGTACCGTCACCAGCTTTGTCATTTGTCTTGGATGACACTTCACGGAGCATCATGGCGCCGAGATTTTGGAACTTATCTTCAAGTTCGATTTCCTTGGCAACAGATACGCCATCTTTGGTCGTACGCGGTGCGCCGAAAGATTTTTCGATCACAACATTCCGGCCTTTTGGTCCGAGTGTTGTTTTGACTGCATTAGCGAGGATATCCACGCCTTCCAGCATTTTGGCACGTGCTTCTGTGCCGAATTTGACGTCTTTAGCCGCCATAATCAAGTCTCCCTGGGAGTATGTTTTGTTTTAACTTAAAAGAGAGTCTGGCTTAGCCAATAATCCCCATAATATCGGATTCTTTCATGATCAGCAGGTCTTTGCCGTCAATCTTGACTTCTGTGCCACCCCATTTGCCAAATAGAACGCGGTCACCTTTTTTGACGTCCAGCTTGTTATAGCTGCCATCATCATTACGTGTACCCGGTCCTACAGCAACGACTTTGCCTTCGGATGGTTTTTCAGTGGCTGTATCAGGAATGATAATGCCACCAGCTGTTTTTGTGTCTTCTTTGACGCGTTGGACGACAACGCGGTCGTGGAGGGGACGAAACTTCATGTCTTGTCTCTCTATTTTTAGTTCAAAAATGAATTAGCACTCCCCCTATGAGAGTGCCAGTGGCGCCCATGTGGGGTATAGAGACGGACTCTTCAACCCATTAACCGACATTTTTTTAGATTCTTTTTAAGCCCATAGTTCGGGCCGAGCCTTTGCATGTCCCGGTTCAATTGGATTGTGAGCGCGGTTTTTCATGTCTTGTTTTGCAAAAGTCCCAACACATAAAAAAACCCGACTGGAATGAACCAGCCGAGCGAATAATAATAAAATTTGACGTTTCTTAGAAACGAATACCATATGCGATCGCGTAAGTATCGGCGCTACCACCGTCGCCATCAAGGTTTGTATAATCTAGACGCACAGAGTGTCTTTTATCCGGGCTAAAGAAATACTCAATTCCGCCGCCGAATGCGAGACCGTCTGCATCGCCAA
>CAYRMO010000036.1:0-25137 GCA_964425355.1 uncultured Algimonas sp.
GGATCGCGCGTGTCGCCGCGTGGCGCATCCGGTCAATCTGTTCATTCACGGAAGAGTCTTTTTCAATGAAGGTATCGGTTCGCGGAACATAGGCCTCGGGCTGATAATAATCATAATATGAGACGAAATATTCGACAGCATTATCCGGAAAGAAGCTTTTAAATTCAGAATAAAGTTGCGCGGCTAAAGTTTTATTCGGCGCCATGATCAAAGCCGGACGCTGGGTCTGCTCAATGACCTTCGCCATGGTGAAGGTCTTGCCCGACCCCGTTACGCCCAAAAGTACCTGATCTCGTTCAAAAGCCTTCAACCCATCAACAAGCTCAGGAATAGCCCGAACCTGATCCCCTTTGGGTTCAAATTCCGAGGCAAGTCGAAAGGTTTTCCCGCCTTCAGATTTGGCCGGACGCGCTGGCCGGTGCGGCTGCCACATAGACAGATTGGCCTCAGAGACAGATGTGGGAGTCGAGGATGACATAAGCGGAATATAGCGATGCGGGGAGAGGGGGCAAGGTGGCTTGAGGATTAGGAATTCAAATTCACTTCGTCTTTTTCTTTTTCCGTCTGAGTCGCGGCAAAAGGAACAAATAAATTCCCGTTCCCCACATAATAATTAGAAGAATGCCAACCGGTAGAAAAACATAACGTTTGACCCAGCCGGAGAAAAACGAGCCATCATGGATGCTCTCAATCAGATCAGAGCGGCGATAGGCGACATTGAGCACATCGCCTGTGCCTGTATCGATCTGGATTTCCCAGCCGGATTTGGCTCTGACTTTGGCGACAGATTTTCCAGGCCGAAGATCGATGCGATCAATATCTGTCCAATCCGTGATCTGTGCCTCGGACTGAAGGCGGCTTGTGGCGAGCATGTCTTCAAAACTGATTGATGGCATTTCGGCGACGACCGCGCCCTTATAGGTTGGCGGCTGGATCCAGGCGATATCTTTCTTGAGCATCAGAAAAATGCCGGCAAAGAACATAATCCCGGCCGGAAGGAAGACGGCAAGCGAGAGCCAATAATGGACCTGCCGCAAGAGACGTTTGAGGTTTATTTTCACGAAATGGGCTTAGCCCCTTAAAGGGCTGGCGTAAATCCTATGGGATTTTACCACCAGCCACATAAGGTGCACCAAGCTCGAGCAATTCCGCCTCAAAGGTTGGAATAATATCTTCGGCGAGTTCGGTCAGCCGCGATTTGACATCGTCAAAATCAGCCTTTGCATATTCAAATTGATCCCGTGCCGTTTGCGTTGGACCATAGGTTGAATTACCAAGGCTGAGCTGAACGGTGCTGAGACGCTCGCGCATGGTTGGGACACGACGCTCAAAGATTGCGACCCGCGCAACATTCCCGTTCAAGACTTCATCTAGCGCATTCACCTCGTCTTTGATGGCTTGCATGACATCGTCAACATGGTCAGGATTACCGCCCCGAATACGTTGTGACGCGATTTCCAATCTTGGGAGTTTGGCCTTCACCTCATTCAAATAGAGGCCAGCTGCCGTGATGCTGCGATCAAACTGTGAGACGTCTTCCATAAATTCGAAAACATCGGCTTGGGGTGGCAGGGCGCCATCACGCAAACGCTTAACGGTAAAGGGTTTGGCTTCTACAAGCTCTGTTGTTTCACCTCTCACGCGTTTCGACAGAGAAACCGTATAGTCGCCAGGCGCGACGAGATACCCATTGGGTTCCTCATCATCGCCGGGGGTTGGCGGGTTTGCAGCGCTTGTATCGGGATAACGTAGGTTCCAATTCACACGGTGGAAGCCTTTTTTAGCGGGACCTTTGATACGACGGACAATATTTCCATCGGAATCGCGCACAGTTAGCCAGATCGTCGGAGCGGTTTCCTGAAGCTCTTTTGTTATCGCATCAAAGCCCGGGAAAGGCGTATCTTTGCCGTCCTCAATTCTTGGCTTCTCCGCTTCTAATCGCGCTTCTTTAAGGGACTGAATGTCGTCAGATAGGTAATAGGTGAAATTAGCCCCAAATTCCGGATTCTCTGCGCGGAAATAGCTATGACCTTGTGCGCCACCTTCTCTGAAGGATAACGGGTGCCTTTCAACATACCAGAGCGCATCTCGACCCGGGAAGAGTAGGGCCTCTTCGTCGAGACTATCTGCAGTAAGACCGCGGAGAGGCGAAATATCATCAACGATGAAAATACCACGTCCAAAACTTGCTGCGACGAGATCATCTTCGCGGCGTTGAATGGTAATATCCCGGAAAGAAATTGTTGGTGCGTCGCCCGTCATTTCAACCCATTTCTCACCCCCATCCAGGGTAAAGAACACACCAAATTCCGTCGCCGTGAAAAGCAAGTCTGGATTAACGTGATCCTGGACAATACGCCAGACCAGATGACGATCTTCGAGATTACTCGAGATTTTCTTCCAATTGCGACCTCGATTGGTACTCTTGAGAAGATAGGGTTTATAGTCGCCAAATTTATGATTATCGAGCGCGATATAGACCGTATTTTCATCATGCAGATCAGCGCGAATATCGTTGACAAAGGCCGTGTCCGGGACACCCGGTAGGCGGCCGACCTCTAACTTGCGCCAATTTTCGCCACCATCTTCGGTAACTTGGATCAGGCCGTCATCCGTGCCGACATAGATCAGATCTTCATTTAATGGCGATTCACCCAAAGAGGTAATCGTATTATATTGCGACATGGCATAAACATCCCAAGGCGCTTCCCAACTCCATTTCCGGCCCTGAATCGGGAGTTCCAACCGGTTCTCATCTCGCGTGAGGTCACCAGATAAGTTTGTCCAGCTATCGCCACGATCATCTGAACGCCAGAGCCTTTGCGAGGCAAAATAGACACGTTTTGGATCATGCGAACTCACAACAACCGGTGCGTCCCAGTTCCAACGCTCAACGGGATCACCCGGTGCGGGTTGTGGTTTTACATAAACAAGCTCACCGGTCAGGCGGTCAACACGGGTCAGATTTCCCTGTTGCCACTGCGAATAAACAATATCGGGATTTCCGGGTTCCGTTGCGGGCTGATGCCCGTCACCAAAGAGATTGATAAACCAGTCTTCATTGCGGATACCATGGCGATTATCGGTGCGTGAGGGTCCGCCCTGCGTGTTATTATCCTGCGTGCCGCCATACACATTGTAGAAGGGCTCCGCATCATCAACCGCAATTTTATAGAATTGGGTGAGGGGAAGATTATTTATATAACGCCATGTCTTGGTGTGATCATAGCTCTCATAAAGACCGCCATCAGAGCCAACCATAATATAATCAGGATCATCTGGGCGGAAGGCGATGGCATGGTCATCAACATGTTTATATTCATTGTTTATATTCGTCCATGTCGCGCCACCATCATTTGAAATTTGCGAGGTGTTAGACGCGAGATAAATCCGGTCCATGTGATGCGGGCTGGCATAAAGTTCTTGATAATAATGCGGTCCAGTCCCGCCACTGACTTGATCAGACATTTTTGTCCAGCTTGCGCCGCGATTTGTCGTTTTCCATACACCGCCAGCGCGCAGGTCAAGTTCGATAGCCGCATAAAGCACGTCGGGATTAATCGGCGAAATGGCTAGGCCAATCTTACCCATATTGCCCTCTGGCAATCCGGATTTCATTTCTGTCCAGGTCTCACCGCCATCTTCTGACGTCCATAAGCCACTTTCCGGTCCACCGCCCATATAGGCCGCAACGGTGCGGTGATGTTGCCACATCGCCGCATAGAGCCGGTCTGGATTGCGGGGGTCGATGACAAGGTCAGTAGCTCCGGTATATTCACCAGATTGGAGCGAGTTTTCCCAAGTCTCTCCACCATCCGTTGTTTTGAAAACACCGCGTTCCCCACCTGAGGACCAAAGCGGGCCTTGAGAAGCGACCCAAATTATATTGGAATCTTCGGGATGAATAATGATTTTGGAAATATGTTCTGAGGATTCGAGACCTTTTTTCTGCCATGTCGTCCCGCCATCCTCAGACTTATAAATGCCATCGCCAAAGCCGTTATGACGTCCGCCATGATTTTCACCTGTGCCGACCCAGATCGTGTTAGGGTGGGCCGGGTCAAAGCCAAGAGAGCCAATAGAATATGAGGTTTGTCCGTCAAAAAGAGAGGTCCATGTCGTACCAGCATTTTCTGTTTTCCAGACACCACCTGACCCGACAGCCACATACCAAGTGGCCGGATTATTGGGATCTATAACGATATCGGCAATCCGTCCGGACATAAGAGCCGGGCCAATATTTCGGAGTTTGAACGCATTAAATGTGGGGCTTGAAAGCGGGACAAATTCTTCGGAAGAATTTGTTTTTGAAGCGGCCGTCAGACCTATAAATCCAGCAATCAAAAGGCCGGCATAGATTAAAAAATGTCTCATAGGTCTGTCTCTCTTCAGAACTGATGTTACGGTTTAACACTATCGCCAGAAGAGAAAAGCACGGAAAACGGGAAAGCGAAAAAAATCTAACCCATACATGTCAGGCGCGAGGAAAATTTTGCCTTTCAGAGGATTCAAAAGAGCACAAAAAAACCGCCTCCCAACGGAAAGCGGTTTTGATATTCAGGGCTTTGAGGGCGCTTATTTCTTAGCGCGGCCTCCGCTCATGCCGCGGCCTGTTGTGCGCTCGGCGATACGGGCAGATTTACCGCGACGATTGCGCAGATAATAAAGCTTAGCGCGACGGACTTTACCTCGACGCTTAACTTCGATGTCTTCAACGAGGGGTGAGTAAAGCGGGAATACACGTTCCACACCTTCACCATAAGAGATTTTGCGAACTGTGAAGCTCTCTTTGATGCCTGCACCTGAACGGGCAATACAGACGCCTTCAAACGCCTGAAGACGGCTACGTGTGCCTTCTGTAATCCGGACTTGAACGACTAGCGTGTCACCAGCTGAGAAATCAGGGATAGTTTTGCCAGATTCGAGCAGACGCGCGGCTTCGGCTTTTTCAATTTTTTCAATGACGTTCATTGTCCGTCTCCTTGTTGCGCTTTGGCCTTTTGTATCTTGTCATACAAATCGGGCCGCCGCGCCTTCGTTATTTCTTCGCTTTGTTGATGTCTCCAAGCTGCGATCTTTGCGTGATCACCGCTGAGTAACACCTCCGGTATGCTCCGGTCTTCAAATTCTCTTGGCTTGGTATAGAGCGGGTACTCTAACAAACCGTTTTCAAAACTTTCTTCAAGCGCGCTATCCGCATCTCCCAGAACCCCGGGAAGAAGGCGAACACAGGCCTCAATCAAGCATTGTGCCGCAACCTCACCACCAGCAAGAACAAAGTCGCCTATGGAGATCTCCTCCATATTGCGGGCTTCGATCACCCTTTGGTCAAGGCCTTCAAACCGTCCGCAAAACACAATAAGACCCGAACCCGTAGAAAGCTCCCTGACACGTTTTTGCGTCAATGGCTTACCCCGGGGGGTCATATAGAGTAGCGGTCGATCATCTGCGACCGTGTCGATGGCCCTTGCTGCCACGTCAGGCTTTAACACCATGCCGGGACCGCCGCCCGCAGGCGGGCTATCGACGCTGCGGTGCCTATTAGTCGAAAAATCGCGAATGTCCACTGTTTCAAGCTGCCAAATCCCGCTTTTTTCAGCCCCGCCAATAATTGACGTGCCCAAAACGCCTGGAAAGGCGTCTGGAAAGAGGGTGAGGGCGGTCACGCGCCATGGTTTTTTTATGGGTTTTTCGGACATGGGGCGTCCCCTTAGGCAGTTTATGGGGATTTGCCAAGTCTGGCAGAATAATAGGGGCTAACCTATCCGTCTTGGCTTCAGACATGGTTAACGAGATGTAAACGTTCGGCGGCGCATGGTCGACCTATGATTCGAGTTTTAACTATTGCGGCAATTACTATGACAGCGTCCGTCGGCCTGACAGCTTGTAGCTATGGCGGGCCAAGTAGTGTCTATCAGGGCTATCAGCCCTTTCCGGGGCAGGGGCAATATGTCAGGCCTGACTATCTTGCAGCTCAGCCAACTCCCCGTGTGCCACCTACGGATGTCTGTAGGTCTCAGCTCTATGCAGGACTGGTCGGGCGACATGAAGGGTCGATTTTTATTCCGGGATTGCCGGGACGAAAGCGGATTTTAAAACCAGCTTTTCCAGAAGGGTTTGGTTATGAGCCCGATGATACATTTTTCAGTAATCCGCCTTTGGTTCAGGTCGTGGAATTTTTACCCAATCAAGCGCTTTATGCACCGGCCATTCGAACCGTGACAGACCGGATCAATCTTGGGCCGGAATTCGAAGACCGTTTGACGATCGAGCTTGATAATGCCGGCTTTGTTCAAGAAATACGCTGCCAATAGCCTATTGCCTTATTGATTAAGGCCTTCACGTTCTCTAGCCCGTTCATAGCTTTCAAGAGCGGTTAACCAATCGATTTCCAAACTTTCTATTAGAGCCTCAACTTTGGCGCGGGTTTGGGAGAGTTGGACGGCTTCCTCGGGATTAGTCGAGAATAAGTCTTCATGGGTTAGGCGGTGATCGATTTTTTCAATCGCCAATTGCGCCTCTTCAATTTTTTTCTCGAAGTCTTCGCTTTTACGTTTTAACGGGGCGATCTCCTGAATGGACTTTGCCCGTTCTTTCCGAGAGCGTTTCCGCGAATTTTCTTCTTTGGATTTTATTTTTGTGGGGTCTTTTTCTTTTTCCAATTGAAGCTTGCGATAGTCTTCAAGAGATCCGTCAAAAGGTTCAACCTTACCAGAGTCCACCAACCAGAGCCGATCCACAACAGCCTCAAGCAAGTTCCGGTCATGGGAAATAACGACCACGGCGCCTTCATAGGAATTTAGGCTCCGGATGAGTTCGGCTCGACTATCAATGTCTAAATGGTTGGCTGGTTCGTCCAGGACTAATAAATGCGGCTTGTGAAACCCGATCAAAGAAAAGAGCAAGCGCGCTTTTTCGCCGCCAGACAGATCGCCAGCCGGGGTTTCCGCATTTTTGACCCCAAGGCCAAAACTGGCGAGGCGGGCCCGTCTTTGGGCTTCTGTGGCGTCCGGCATAAGATCAACCACATGATCATAGGCACTGGATTTTGGATTGAGGGCGTCAATCTGATGTTGTGCAAAATAGCCAATGCGGAGTTTCTTATTACGTCTTATGAAACCAGGATTGGCGGGATCTTGAGCCAGCGGTTCCAAATGTCCCATAATGGCTTTGGCAAAGGTCGATTTCCCTTGGCCATTTTTACCCAATATTCCGATCCGGTCATCAGGGTCGATCCGCTGATTGACCTTACGCAGGACAACGAGATCGTCATACCCCAAAGCCACATTGTCAAACCGCACAATAGGCGGGGAGAGGGGGCGTTCAGGTCCGGGCAGTGAAATTGGCGCAATCGGATCAGATACGATTGTGGCGACCGGCTTCATCTTGGCGAGTTTTTTTACCCGACTTTGGGCTTGTTTGGCTTTCGAGGCTTTGGCTTTGAAGCGATTGACGAAGGCTTCGAGGTGTCGGCGTTCTTCTTCTTGTTTTGCCATCAAGGCCATGTCGAGCCGGTTGCGCTCGGCCAGTTGGCGTTCGAAATTGTCATAATTGCCTGTATATGAGAAGAGCTTGCCGGCGCGCAGATGGGCAATATGGGTGACAGCGGTATTTAAGAAATCCCGGTCATGGGAAATCACAAATGTCGTGCCTGGATATTTGCGAATATGGGCTTCCAACCAGACGGCGCCTTCGACATCCAGATAATTTGTTGGCTCATCCAGCAAGAGGATATCGGGTTGGGCAAAAAGCATGGCGGCGAGGGCAACGCGCATGCGCCAACCGCCTGAAAAATCCGAGCAGGGTTTTAATTGTTCTTTGGCGGAGAACCCCAAGCCTGACAGGATCGCACCAGCACGCGCTTCAGCCGAATAAGCAGAGATATCGGAAAGCCTTGTATGTATGGCCGCAATCCGCATGGGATCAGTTGCCGTTTCAGATTCGGCGAGAAGCGCTTTTCGTTCTTTGTCGGCGTCAAGGACGGTCTCTATCAGACTTTGCGGGCCACTCGGGACTTCCTGATCAACCACACCCAATTTCATGTTCTTTCGGATATTGATGTCACCATCATCCGGGCTGACTTCACCCTTGATCAAACGGAATAATGTCGACTTGCCAGTACCATTTCGACCGACCAAGCCGACCTTATCGCCTTGATTAATGGCGAGCGTGGCCTGTTCAAATAGGGGGCGACCCTCAATGCGATATGTCAAATCATTGATGTGTAACATGCACAATGCATCTATAGCGCCTTTACAGCAGTGCAAGCCCGCATTAAGGGCGCGGCAAATTGGTTACAGCTTAAAAGGAGCTAACAATGGCTGTTCAAAGAACATTTTCTATCATCAAGCCTGATGCCACCAAAAGAAACATCACGGGCAAGGTCAATGCCAAGATCGAAGAGGCTGGTCTTCGCATCATCGCACAAAAGCGTTTACAGCTTACCACTGAGCAGGCTGGTGGGTTTTATGCCGTCCATAAAGAGCGTCCATTCTATAATGACCTCGTTGCGTTCATGACATCAGGTCCCGTTGTGGTTCAGGTCCTTGAAGGCGAAAACGCGATTGCAAAATACCGCGAAGTTATGGGTGCTACAAACCCAAGCGAAGCGGCGGCTGGAACAATCCGCGCCGAATTCGCTGAAAGTATTGACGCCAACACAGTCCACGGATCCGACGCGCCTGAAACAGCCGCCGAAGAAATCCCGTTCTTCTTCTCAGAAAACGAAATCGTAGGTTAAGCGATTTTTCGGGCTTTAGCGCGAAAAACGCGTTACAGGGCGAGCCGTTTTCGGGCGAAGCCCTAAAACGCGGCCCAACAAATCATCTAAGAAATATGGATGGCGATTTTTCGCGCTCTAGCGCGAAAAACGCGTTACGAGGCAAGCGAATTTTTGGCCGCAGGACAAAAAAGCGGCCGGATAAGTTATCTAAGAATTACGGGTAGCCTTTTTTTCGAATAAAAGGGGCTTATGTTGTCAAATCAAAAAAAGGTCGGAGCAATGGCTCCGACCTTTTCCACACGAAGCGCGGAATTTAGATTTTAAGATTTGATCCGGATCAGTTCTTTCACAATCGCATTCTGGATTGAGTTGAAAGCAGATTGTAGGTCATTATTTTCACCAGCGATGATGAAATTGTCTTCATCAGACGCACATTGTGACAAGAGACCATAAGCCGCAGCTTGAACACCGTTCGTCACTTCTTTAGGCTGATTTGGATTGTCCTGATTATAGTAAAATCCGGGATCAAGGGCAAAACCGATTGTGAAAATCTTTACGCCTTCATTTTTCATACTTGTGCAGGCATTTAGGGTTTCACTGTCCGAGTCGAGCGTCAAATCGCCCTCCGTGAAGTTATAAAACACCGCAGTGCTATGCCGTGTCGTTACGAACCATCTCCCATCGATCTGACCGTAATAACGACCTGTATTACCAGGCACTACAATAAAGTTACCCGTCGTATTCTGACCGTCAGTCATGAAGACAACAAATTTGAGCGGTTCGCGATAGTCAGTATCTGTTCTGTCGGCTTCGTCTCGATGTTTATCGTCTTCCATATCGAGCAATTGATTCGCCAAGTGCATAGGCGGGTTGGAATTTGTACCACCTTGAGCATTCATTGTGTCGACCTGAGCCTGATTAATACCGTCAAATCCCCAATAGATTCGATCTGTATTTGCACTTAGAGTCGTAATGATCTGATCATTATAAGGAATAAGACCCGTTCTGAGAACCCGAACGCCCTCTGAAGTTGTTTGCTCGCCAATCCGACTTTGCAACCTAGTTCTGAAATTCGTAACGGCAGTTTTAAGACGATCGATGCGAGGTCTAGAATTGCCGGGACGTGTTCCGTCGGCATTTAACAGACGGTCATCCCAGCGCATAGAACCAGAATTGTCCATAACCATCACGATTGAAGCGGGTTGCGCTTCATCTACTTCCAAATATGAAACTGTAGATGTTGCCGAAAAACCAAGGTCATGTTGACCCAAAACCTGCATAAAGGTTGGAATAGTCGCGCCAGAAACGGTCACAACAGCTTCCTTATTGGTATCATCATATCTGATATTGACGTTTACATTTTCGGCGCCACCATCAACCCAGCCCTTATATTTAAACCCAAGTGACGCAGCTGAGTGCGTACCCTCAGTATAACCAACTTCTAGGCTGTCAGGGATAAAGTCGTTATCTTTAACGTGAATCGCAGCCGCCAAAGCGATCTGATCCGCGATACCCTGGCTGTGCAGCTGTGCGCTACTCCGTGTTGAGAAATCCATGGCAGCCCCCATGGCACCGATAACCGCCACGGCGCTAATGGCAAATGTTAGTGCCATATTCCCGTTTTCATCATTCTTGAAGCGTTTAAATAACGTCTTACAATTTTCTGGTTTCAACATATCCTCGATCCCACAGAGTTTTGGACCCACGTCCATTAAGTGAGAGATACATAGGCGAGAGCCGTAATCAGGGACTTACGATTATGGGTTAATGAGCCGTAAACTTATTCTAAGGTTAAAAACGCGTTAAGACCTGTTTGAGGGCCCTGGGGTAAAGCGTGTGTTCAAGCGTTCGCACGCGTTGCGCGAGTAGGTCTGCTGAGTCACCGTCACGAATAGTGAGCTCAGCCTGCGCTATGATTTCGCCGTCATCAACGCCTTTACTAACCCAATGTACCGTGCAGCCATGTTTTTTGTCGCCTGCATTAATGGCACGCTGATGGGTATTAAGCCCTTTATATTTGGGTAGTAGGGACGGATGAATATTGATCATTCGTCCTGTCCATTTGCGAACAATTTCTTTGCCGAGGATACGCATGAAGCCAGCGCAGACGACAAACTCAATATTATGTTTTTGCAGTAAATCGTTAAGGTCTTTTTCAAAAGCGTTCCGCGATTTGAATAATTTATGATCTAAAGCCACCGCTTCAACGCCAAGGGATTTGGCCGCGGCGAGACCTAAGGCATCTGGACGATTTGAAACAACGAGCTTTATATCTGCTGGGTAATCATCTACTTTTGAGGCCTTAATTAAGGCGGTCATGTTTGAACCGCGCCCTGAGATTAAGATCGCGGTTTTCGTCTTAGCCACAATGTGGAACCTGTTTCAGTTGACCAATCACATGGGCAGGTTCACCTGAGGCTTCAAGGCGGGATAAGACGTCGGGCATATGTTCTGGCTTAACGCATAAAACCATGCCAATCCCGCAATTAAAGGCCCGACGCATCTCGGCTTCCGCGACACCGCCTGTCTTTTGCAACCATTTAAACACGGCGGGTCGATCCCAGGCATCAAAGTCAAATTCTGGCGCGAGGCTATCGGGTAACATACGCGGCGCATTATCTGTAAGCCCGCCCCCTGTAATATGGGCGAGACCTGTGACGAGCCCATCTCGGATTAGGGGTAGGAGGGGTTTAATATAGAGTTTGGTTGGCGTCAGAAGCGCCTCTGCCAGCGGTTTATCCGCAAATGGAGCTGGGTCGTCCCAAGACAAACCGGACAGGTCTACGATTTTGCGGATAAGAGAATAGCCATTTGAATGCGGACCTGAGCTTTCAAGGCCGATCAGCATATCGCCAGCGGACATATGGTCATGACACGGTAACATGCCGTCGCGTTCGACAGCGCCTACAACAAATCCGGCCAAGTCGAAATCGTCACCTTCATACATGCCTGGCATTTCTGCGGTCTCGCCGCCAACCAAGGCACATCCCGCTTGGCGACAACCCTCTGCAATCCCAGAGACAACATCGGCAGCGTTATCTGGTGTTAGCTTTCCTGTCGCGTAATAGTCCAAGAAAAAGAGGGGTTCAGCGCCATTTGCCAAAACGTCATTGGCGCACATGGCGACCAAATCTATTCCCACAGTATTTAGGCGTCCTGTATCAATCGCGATCCGTAATTTCGTGCCCACACCATCTGTGCCCGATATCAAAATAGGGTCTTTGAAACCTGCCGCCTTAAGATCAAACGCGCCGCCAAAGCCCCCGATTGTTCCGTCTGCGCCGGTGCGGCGCGTTGACTTCACCATGGGCTTTATCCTGTCAACCAGAGCATCACCCGCATCAATAGAAACGCCGGCATCCGCATAGGAAAGCCCATTTTGATTTTTTGCGTTGTCGCTCATGAGATTCATCCTGTGACGAAAATCTGGTAAGAATTGTGGCGCTTGGACCATTTTGGCCGCCAAGAGGCAAGAGAAAGCAGTCAGAAAGCTGTGAGAAGACTTGGCGTTTCGCAGTCACTGCGCTATTCACTCGCCTATGAAACGTATTATTGCTTTGATTTTCGCATATTGTCTTTTTGCTGCCAAGGCCGCCTTTGCCGCAGATCCCTTTACAGTCGCCGGCGTTTCCGTTGATGCGACGGCGCCGACGGCTATCGAAGCGCAAACAAAAGCAATGCGCGAAGGTCAAGTCATAGCCGCGCAGACATTATTTGAACGCGTAACGCTTTCAAGTGAACGCGCTGTAAAGCCACTCCCAGAGTTCACACCCGAAAATATTGCGCGTATGATACGCGCGTTGGAACCGTCCAAAGAAAAGCGATCTGCTAATCGTTATCTTGGTGAAATTGCCGTTGCCTTTAACCCGACCCAGGTTCAGCAATTTTTACGTGAAAATGGTTTTACGCTTGTCAGTTCGCAGGCCAGAGAGAGACTTGTCATTGTGAGGGAGGCTGGATTGCGCGGCGCATCTGGAACAGAAACCCTTCAATCGGCCTTTTCGGATCCGCGGCTCTTACATGCCCTAACGCCTTTGCGCGCAGCGCGTCCAGATAGTGCCTTTATCGGTACATCAGATGTCGAACTCGCGGAGCTTGCGGCTCAGTATGGCCTGTCTCAAATTTTAATCGTCGACTCTTCTGGCACTGTTGAAGATATCGCCACAGACACGGGTGAGAGAGCAACGTTTTTCGTAGAAGGTGTGGATGATCCTGTTGGGTTTGTTGATCGTGTCGTCCAGCGATTAGAGGAAAATTGGAAGCAGGCTTCTGCTGTCGTGACAGATCAAGTCGTAACGACAACTGTTTCGGTTCTTTATGATAATCATGCGAGCTGGATCGCGCTTCAAGATGCCATAAATACGTCCGCTCAAATTAGTGGCGCGCGTTTGGATGCCTTGTCTCGTGATGGAGCTTTGATGACAATTTCTTATGGAGGTGACTTGAACCGCCTTGCGAACGAACTTCGGTTTAAAGGTGTTCTTGTAGAACGTGACCCAGAGCTCGGGCTTGTTTTTCGCCGGTCATAATCATGGCACAAATTCCGCTCAATCTCCGGCCGGAATATGAGCCAGATTTCTCAAATTTTTTTATATCTGAATCAAATCAAACGGCTGTCAATGTCCTCAGATCTCGCGATCGATGGACCAGCCCTGTTCTATTGCTATTAGGTCCATCGGGCACAGGTAAAACCCATTTGGGCCTCGCTTGGAAGAAAGAGGTAAAAGGTGACTTTATAGATGATGCGGAACAGGTTGATCAAACCAGCTTGTTTAATCATTTTAACCGCGCCTTATCGGGTGAGAGCAAAGGTCTTTTGCTTGCCAGTCAATATTCGCCGTTAAATTGGAATATTGACCTGCCGGACCTAAAATCAAGGCTTGGTGCGACACCCACCATTACTCTGGCCGAACATGATGACGGATCTTTAGAACCCATTTTAAGGGGCTTTTTTTCTCAAATGGGACGAGAGGTCCGAGCCGATCTTGTGTCTTATATTTTGAAACATTCCGATCGTTCCGTCGATTTCCTACGCGCCTTTGTTCAAGAGCTTGATATTGCGGCCGGCGAAAAAAAAGCGGATTTGACCAAAGCTTTTGTTGCAAAATATTTGAAACAGCGTTCAGAACCTAATTTGCTCTCCAGCCCAGTCAAATAGATTTCCACTATTTTCAGATGTCAAACCATCAATAACCTTCAAGAGCTGTTGCGCGGAGAAATCGGGCGCGAATAATTTTCCTTCCGCTACATTTGACTGAAACGGTTTGGATAGGTCGGTATCGACGGTGCCCGGATGTAGCCCCGTAATAATTTGATTGGGGAAACGACGTTGAGTCTCAAGTGCCGCGGTTTTTATGACCATATTGAGGGCTGCTTTTGACGCGCGGTAGGCATACCAGCCGCCCAAACGATTATCCGAAATGCTCCCAACCCTAGCAGAAAGTGCGGCAAAGACAGATTTGGCATCACGCCGGAGCAAGGGGATTAAATATTTCGCACTAAGGGCGGGTCCAATTGTGTTGATTTCAAAGCTCTTGGAAAAACCAATATGGGTCAACGATCTCAGATTTTTCTCGGGCGAGATGGTTTCATCTTGTAAAAGACCCGTTGCCACTAAAACCATATCTAACGGTTTAACCTCTTCCAAGGCTTGCGCCGCAGCTATCAAACTTTCTTCATCTGTAAAATCAAAGGTCAAGTTTGCGACTTTAGGCGAGGGGTGAGACCGCCCTGTGCGCGACAAGGCATGAATGCGTGATACCTGTGAAGACGCGACCAATTGATCGACGAGAGCTGCGCCTATACCGCCCGTAGACCCAATAACGACAATGCGTAGATTATCTCCGAAGCTTTCAAATTTCATAATTGGGTCTTATGCACGCAGCGTCTTTCAAAGGTCATGTTCTGTCTACGATTGGAAAGCGCGTAGGCGTTTAAATTAAAAAGGACAGTTTGCAGAAAATTCGATTTCGTCCCCGTTTTTGGGGTGTCTAATGCTTAAGCGTTGCGCATGGAGCTGGAGACGGGGCGCAGCCTCAAAAATCTTATCAATGGCGTATATTCGGTCTCCCAATATAGGATGACCCATTGCCCAGCAATGGACACGCAATTGATGACTTCGCCCCGTTACAGGATGAAGCGCTAGGCGCGTGATGGTCTTATCGGTTGAGATGATTTCCCAATCCGTGATGGAAGGTTTGCCATGTTCGAAACTAACCATTTGTCGCGGGCGATTGGGCCAGTCCGCGATAAGGGGTAAATTTATACGACCCGTTTTTCCTTTTGGTTGGCCATGAACCTCGGCAATATAGGTCTTTTGTGTGTGTCGGCGTTCAAATTGTAGGCCAAGATGGCGCTGGGCCGCTTTGTTGCGGGCAAAAATCATGACGCCACTTGTCGCCATATCTAGGCGGTGGACCAGAAGGGTTTCGGGATGGTCTTGCCGAAGTCGAGTTTCAAGACAATCGGGGAGATCGCGGCCAGGGACAGATAAAAGTCCAGCCGGCTTGTCGACGACAATGAGATCATCATCAATGTGTAGAATGGTTAGCGGGTCATTGGGCGGGTCATACGTAAAGGCCCGCCTTTCCGGCAGAGGCTGATTATTCCAAACGTTCGGCGACGACATGTTCGCCCTCCAACCTCAATGCGATTTTTCCGCCAAGCATATCCAGAGCATCCTGGCCAAAAATATCGCGTCGCCATCCTTTTAATGCCGCAATATCCGCCTTGTCTCCAAAGGCTGCGAGCCTTTCAATATCCTTTGCATTTGCAACAAGGCGTGTTGCAATGCCTTCGACCTCCGTGCGCAAGCGCAAGAGCGTTTTCAACATCTCTATACGGGGTCCCAGTGAAGGCGGCATATGCTGAACTTTAGGGGCAGGTGGGGCATAGTCATCAGCATTTTCAATAGCGGCGGAGAGGCTGTCAATTAGGCTCTGCGCGGCGCTCGATTTTTCGAAACCATTTGGAATACCTCGTAATTTTGCAAGCGCCGCAAGAGAGCGCGGTCGTTGTTGGGCCAGATCGTAGAGGCCGTCATCTTTAAGAATACGGCGGCGCGGCACATCCTTTTTAATCGCTTGTCTCTCCCGCCATGCCGCTGCCGCTTTAAGCGCGGCAAGATAGGGTTTTTTTGTTCCACGCAACTTAAGCCTCTGCCAGGAATCTTCGGGTTCAAATGTATAGAGGGCTTCAATGGAATGTTGTTGCATTTCTTGCTCGACCCATCCAAGCCGGCCTTTCTCTTCTAGCTCATCAATCATTCCAGGATAAAGATCGCGCAGATGCGTAACATCGGCCAAGGCATAATTAAGTTGTTTGTCTGTAAGGGGGCGTCGAGACCAATCCGTAAACCTCGCACCCTTATCCAGGTTTAAGCCAAGCCTGGCTTTTACCAAGGCACTATAACCGGCGCTATCGCCAAGTCCAAGGGCCATTCCGGCAATTTGCGTGTCGAAAATTGGACCCGGAACAGCCTCATCACAAACCTTGTAAAATATTTCCATATCTTGCCGCGCAGCATGCAAGACCTTGGTCACATTTTCATTCAGTAAAAGGTTTTTGAGCGGAGTCAGATCAAGATCGTCAATTTGCGGATCCAAGATAGCTTCATCATCAGGGGTCGCCATCTGAACAAGGCACAATATTGAATAAAATGTCGTCTCGCGCATAAATTCCGTGTCTATACAGACAAAGCTATGCTGGGATGCCGCTTCGCAAAATTCGCGAAGGGATTTACTATCTTTGATGATTCTCACTAGGCTTGGTCGATACCATGCAGCGCAAATTTTTCCGCCAGGAGATCTAATGAGGCATTTGTGGCGCGTTGTTCTGCCTTTGCGTTATAAACGGTTCCCATGTCTGGGTTATTGGCCTCCGGGTTCATGAAACTATGAACGACATTGCCATAAGCGTGGAGTTGCCAGTCACATTTTCGCGCCACCATTTCTGCACCAAACGCTTTGACCATATCCGGGTCGGCCATTGGGTCGTCCCAGCCATGCGCAACAAGAATACTGGCTTTAACTTTCTTCTTTGGCATATCTTCTGGCGCATCTAAGAGGCCATGGAACGAGATCGCGGCATGAAGATCGAGACCCGCACGCGCCATATCTAATGTGCAGAGACCACCGAAACAAAAGCCCATCGTGGCCATATTGTTTTCGTCGACTTCATCAAGCGATGCGGCAGCCTTATAGCCAGCTTTCAAACGCTTGAGTAACGCTTTGCGGTCGTCTTTGAGCGGTGTCATCATGGCGGCTTTTTCGTCATTTGTTTCGGGTAGGGCGCCATCGCCATAATTGTCGAGTGCAAAGCCGACATATCCAAGTGCCGCCATTTTAATGGCATAGTCTTGCGCGAAACCATCAAGTCCACCCCAAGCATGATTTATTAAAACACAGGGAAGAGGGTCCGCTCGGCTTTCATCCCAAGCGAGATATCCAATACAGGTCGTTTTTCCGTCTTTATATTCAACGGGCCGGGTCTTGAGATTCATAAGAACAAGCTCCTTTAATAAATTTAGGGCGCTCTGTGCTTGTTTTTGCTTATTTTTTCAAGGTGTAAGATGGAGGGAAACTGTAGATTGCTTTGCGATATTTACGAAAAATTAGCCATGTTTAGGCAGTGTACATCGAATTTTTAACGAGGCTTTACCATGCGCTCATCCATTCTTTTCCTTGCTCCCGCTCTTTTACTGGCTGGCTGTCTTACGACCCAAGAAAATCCAAATTACGAATACTCGTCCAAATATCAGCAACCTGGACGAATTCAAACGGCTCAAACGAGCCCCATAGTGACTGAGACCACGACCCAGAGTATTCCTTATAGCGCTCCCGTTCAATCGGTTACCTATGAAACACAAACATCTGTCCCGTCGCAATCGATTGGTGTGTCTACCCATACTGCAAACTCTACAATTCAGGCCTCTAGCCACGCAACCCATTCAAATCCGTCGGTAAGTACGACTTATTCGTCAGCGCCAAGCACGTCTCACGCCACGACTTATGGCTCTGATACAACATATGGTTCAGCTGCGCCGTATCCATCTGAGATTGTCTCTCCAACAGATGCACAATTTGCGGGTCAAGAGGTAACCGGCACACCTGGCTTTATGGCTTTATCGCAGGCGAACCAAAATCAGACTTTCCAGTCTGCGCAATCAGCGGGGATCGCGCAGCCACAACGTGTTGCCTATGATCACTCGCAAAATTTTGTTTCGGCAGACATAGCTATAGAAAACACAGATATTGCCGACGACGTCAGAATTATCCCATCTATTGGGCAGTCTTACAAAGTCCAGCAGGGTGATACGATTTATGCTTTGTCGCGCAAATATTGCGTCGGTGTAGATGTCATTCGGTCAATGAACGGCATTGGTGCAGATTACGCCATTAATATCGGCCAGACGATCACGTTGCCCGCAAGTCACTGTTAATACATATAACGATCAAAATAATACTGTTAATTTTGATTTCATGGCTTATGCCAGCGCTGTCATTCTATCCATAATTGAGCTTTGATATGCGCAACAGATTTGCAAAAATTCTAGCCACTTTAGGCCCAGCATCCCGTGCCCCAGCAACGATGCGACTTTTGCATGATGTCGGCGTTGACGCGTTCCGATTGAATTTTTCACATGGATCACATGAGGACCATGCTGCCTCCGTTCAGGCCATTCGCGCGATTCAAGAGGAGACAGGTAATCCGATTTGTATTGTCGCCGATATGCAGGGCCCAAAATTACGGTGTGGGTCTTTTGAAGATGGCTCGATTGAGCTGAGATATGGGGATACAGTCGAAATTCGTGAAGGCACAGAGCCTGGCAAAGACGGTTTGATCATTATGCCGCATCCGGAACTTATGAATGCCATGACTGAGGGTACGATCCTAAAATTTGATGACGGAAAACTACAGGTTACGGTCCTCTCAAATGATGGAAAATCCGCGAAAGCCCGAATAGACGTTCCCGGTAAGCTTTCAGAGCGCAAAGGCATAAATGTCATAAATGCTGTTTTGCCTATGTCTGCCATGACAGATAAAGACCGTGTCGATATGAAATTCGCCTTGTCTCAAGATGTTGACTATATCGCGCTTTCATTTGTCCAAACATCGCAAGATGTCCAAGAGGCGAAAGAGATTATCAAAGACAAAGCCGGTATTATTGTAAAAATCGAAAAACCGTCCGCAGTTGAAGATCTGGACTCTATTCTAGCCATGGCGGATGCCGCTATGGTTGCCAGAGGGGATTTGGGTGTGGAATTGCCGCTCGAGGACGTTCCTGTTGTCCAACGTAGAATTATTCGCAAATGTCGCGCGCTCGGGAAACCCGTTATTGTCGCCACCCATATGCTTGAGAGCATGATCGATGCGCCGACCCCAACACGGGCAGAAGCCTCAGATGTTGCGACAGCGATTTATCAAGGCGCCGATGCTGTCATGTTGTCAGCGGAAACTGCGGTCGGGCGTCATCCCGCGACCGCCGTTGCGATCATGGACCGTATCATTGCATCGGCGGAAAAGGACCCCATTTTTTGGGAATATTTTGAGTCTATTCAACTCCCTTATGAGGCCACAGCGGAAGATGCGATTTCGGGGTCGGTGCGCGGCATTGCGACAAAGCTCGATGTTAAGGCCGTCTTTGGCTATACGCTGACAGGGTCAACCGTGCAGCGCATTAGTCGTGAACGTCCACCCTGTCGGGTTATCGGTGTTACGCCTAACTTGCGAACAGCATCGCGCCTGGCTTTGAGTTGGGGTGTACTTCCGATTGTTACGCCGGACCCGGCGGATTTCCATAATATGATGGGAAGTCTGAGTAAGTTTGGAAAACAAAAAGCCGGCTTGCAAACGGGAGACGTCGTTATCGTTTCTGCCGGTGTCCCGTTTGGTCGTCCGGGCACAACCAATACGTTGAATATTTCGAAAGTGGAATAGGACAGCGAGCGTCGATTATATTAGAATTTTAGCGCAAAATATAAGGGCCCCAATCGGGGCCCTAATTTTATTAGGAATATGCGCGGCCTTATAGACGCGCCGTGATTGAAAATCTGAAATTACGTCCGGGTTGCGGTACGAGATCTTTCAAAAAGCTTGAATGAACGCGCGCTTCTTGGTCAAAAATGTTCTGCACTGAGAAGCGTAGCGCCACATCATTCTCACTGTCTTCGGATGTGAATTTCCAGGTGAGAAAGGCATTTACGAGATTATACGAATCTGTCGGCAATTCGAAATCCGCAAGATCATTGGCTTCTGAGACATATTCCCATTCACCTCTAAGCTTCAGGCGCTCAGATTCAGCCTCAAGACCAACCAATGTCGAAAGAGGCGGTATACGGGGAAGATTTCCGGTCTCTGTTTGAGCTCGAACAAATTCTACCAGGCCATCGGCCGAAAAGTCGAAATTACCTACAGAGGCAAGCTCTGTTTCGCCGGCAACTTCAAAGCCGTAAAATTCGGCATCTTCGGCCACAAAGAGAAAGACTGGAAGTCCGTCTTCTTCATCGTCTGTTGCTGTTTCGAAAATATAATCCGAATAATCAGTATAGAACAGATTAAGCGTCAAATTTTGTCCGCCTTGAGCATAGCGAATAGCGGCTTCAGCTCCGACTGCCGTTTCTTCGCCAAAATTGGGATTACCTATTTCAAACTGGTTTGTCGCCAAATGCGGTCCGTCTGAGAATAACTCTTCAGATGTCGGGGCGCGTTCAGTTCTAAAGACCGTACCACCTACGCGGAAAGCATCCGAGAGATGAACATCACCACCTGCACTTAGACTGATTAGATCAAATGAACGATCAAAATCTGTAACCGTGTTTTCTTGTGCGGTATGTTCAAATCGGCCAGCGGCTTCGAGATGGAATGCATCCAATTCAAATTCGTGGAAGGTGAAGGCTGCGAATTGTTGCGTCTCAGATGGTGGGACGAAAGCTTCTTCACCAATGGCTGAGAAGTCGCGCTGTCTATATTGAAGACCATAAGCTCCACGCCAGTTTCCAATGGCCGCTTGAATAGCTTCAGCACGAACCTCAAAACCTTCGTTGGAAAAGACTGTTCCAGGCTCACCCGGACCTTCAAATTCGGTGTGATCATAATCAGCATAGCCACCAAAGACCTGAACCTTTTCTAATGGGCCGTCAAATTCCCATGCGCCGTTTACGTCGACCCGAAATTGTTCAAGGTCGATGAAGACACCACCTTCTTCTTCTTCCTCTTCCTCTTCTTCTTCACCTTCTTCACCTTCTTCTTCATGGTGTCCGGCTGGGATACCGTAATCCGCATTAAATGCGCTAACGGCGACTCCAAAGAAACCGCGGTCACCCACATAGGAGACACCGCCAGAAAGGCCACGTGATTCTGAGAAACTATTATCAAGAATTCGGCTTTCATCGAAATCGTCAGGGATTTCTTCACCTTCTTCTTCGAGTTGTGCCACACTTTCGGCTTCTGTTGGAATTCTGAAGTCGGAGGCTTCTTTAAATGTACCGTCCAAATGGAAAACGACATTGCCAGCCCGCTGATCAATTGACCCCGCAGCTTCAAATCCAGAATCGACGGAACTTGCGCCGATGCGAACAGAAACATCTGTATTGCCCTCTGGGAAATCTGTGGGGACACGCCCGTCAATGACGTTGACAATACCACCAGAGCCTGAACTTCCGTAACGCAGTAAAGACGCGCCGCGCACGACTTCAATCCGTTCGGCTTGAGCGGGTTCAGCGGCGACAGCATGGTCTGGCGAGGCGGCTGAGGCATCAATAGAGCCGACACCGTTGATAAGGATACGGACACGGTCACCACCTTGACCACGAATAATTGGACGAGACGCGCCAGCGCCAAATGTGGTTGAAGACACACCGGGTTCTAGTTTTAAAGTTTCACCAATCGTGGACGCCAATCGGTCCTGCAATTCGTCGCCTGTGAGAACGGATTGACCTGTAATGGCTTCATCAAGCGATGAATTAAGCGGAGAGCCAGTGACGATAATCAAATCTTCATCGGCATTATCTTGAGCAAGGGCGTATGATGGAACCATCAAGGCACTCGCAAGGAGTGTTGTTGTCAATCGTGACATGAGTTTTCTCTTTTTTTTGTAATAGGTTAAGCTACCGTCACACCGAAGGTGCGCGGTTTAAACAAGGACATGTTTAGCTTAAGCGGGCGGGCCTCGGGGAGGTGGGGCTCGACCATCGAAATTAGCGTATTTGATCTGACCAAATTGAAGATGAGATGTCTCCAAAGACGTAAATCTCGGGGGCGTCGAATAGTCAATAGGCGGCTCGATCACTGCCTGGTCTTCTGCTGTAACGGTACAGTCACAGGCGATACAATCCTGAGGATGATCATGTCCCGCATGTTCAGTTGCATGGACAATAGAATAGCTTTGCACTGTCAAAAACAGAGCTATGAGGATCGCGCAAAACGCTTTTATGAGTGTGTGTCCCTTCACGGGGGGCCTATATTATAACATAATACAAACGGCAATGGCTGAAATGGAAATTGCGGGGTTTTGTGTCCTATTTGTCACAGGGGTGAGTTGGCGTGCAAATATGCAATCACGCCATTGGGTTTTAATCAAATGGATTGTATTTTGAACCCGTCAGCGGCAATGCAAATCATGTTGCAACGACCTAGCAATATTTGAGAACGTTTTGCTTAGAGTAAATTTGGATCAACCGCTTTCTCAACGACTTTCTTAATGG
The DNA here is from genome assembly GCA_964425355.1 of uncultured Algimonas sp. Classification (GTDB taxonomy): domain Bacteria; phylum Pseudomonadota; class Alphaproteobacteria; order Caulobacterales; family Maricaulaceae; genus Litorimonas. Next base: position 22,426 of record CAYRMO010000036.1, read on the forward strand.
TTAGGCCCTGGACAATAATCGAGAAGATCACGACGCAATAGGTGGCTGTCAGGATCATGGGTTTATATTCATTATCAGGCAAGGATAGGGCAAGCGCTACAGAGATACCGCCTCTTACGCCGCCCCATGTCAGGACAGGTACAGCGCCTTTCGTAAAGTTTTTGAAAGTCCCGATGACTTTCATCGGCACAAAAACAGCACATAGCCTTGCGAGTAAGACAAGTGGGATGGCGATGGCGCCGATTAGCGCATATTGTGGGACAAGGCCCAAGACCAAAAGCTCAAGACCGATAAGCAAGAAAAGAACTGAATTAAGAATTTCATCGATCATCTCCCAAAAGCCAAAGAGATATTGTTTGGTATGGTCACTCATGGCGTCATTGGCGCCTTTATTGCCGATCATCAATCCTGCAACGACAACGGCAATAGGTCCTGAGAGATGATGGCCTAAAATATCAATTCTTTGGGCGAGAGCGTAGGTGCCGGCCACACAGGCCAAGCTGATCAGAATTTCAATGGCATGTTCGTCAATTCTCGCCATCATGCGATAGGTGACCCAGCCAGCAATTGCGCCTAATATAGCTCCGCCAACCGCATCGACAAGGAAGAGCTCGACAACGCCCCAAACAGTGACACCGCCACCGCCACTTGACGCCATGATCGGTCCAGCGACTTGGAATTGTTCGAACATGGCATGTCCGCCAGAGGCCCCAGTGGCAATCGCAACAATGAGCGTGAAGACAACAACGCCGACCCCGTCATTAAATAAGCTTTCGCCTGCAATCTTTGTCTCCAATGACTTCGGCATTTTCACGCTTTTGAGGATAGACAGAACCGCAACCGGATCTGTCGGTGAAATCAAAGAGCCAAAAACGAGCGCCCAGATAAAGGGCAATGGAATGCCCAAAAGTTTTGCGAGCAACCAAAAGCCTGTGCCCACAATAAAGGTAGAGAGAACAACGCCAAAGGTCGCCATGGACCCAATGGCCCATTTCGCATCTCGCAATTTTCCAAGATCAACATGTAAAGCGCCAGCAAACAGCAAGAAGCCCAACATGCCCTTCATCAGGGTTTCATTGAAATCAATTTGTCCAATTGCACTGGAGAGCGTCTCATAGACTTGAAGGGTTGGGAATATGGCTTCCATCGCAATGATAACAAAACTTGCCAAAAGCGCCATGACCAAAAGGCCAATCGTATGAGGGAGTTTCAAATAGGCTCGGTTGAGCCAAGACAGTAAAGCCGAGAGAACAAGAAGCAGGGCCGCGATTTCAAATAAGGATAACATAGGACCTAACTAACGTGTTTGTCATGCGGGGCAAGATGGAAAAGGATGATTTGCCTCATGTCATTTGTGGGCAAAATAGGGTAATCCCACACTCATGACACCCGAAACTCTTGTCAGACGTCATCTTTCCATGCGCCATTGGCTTGTAAGGATTGTCTTGCCGATGATGCTGGTGCTTCTGGTTACGCTTTATCTTTTTTCATCGATTTCTGATACGGCGCGCTTCCGAGATCACAATGCAACGATTGTCGGGTTTTTTGCCTTTTATTATGTTCTGATCCGAGGTGGCCATATCGTCATGATAAGATCGCTCCATGGTGAATTAATGTCCAAATATGAAGAGGCCTATCGAACAGAACTCGCCAAATTGAGCCCGGCAATACTCAAACGTAAGAAAATTGGATTTACATTAGCGCAAATTAAGCGACGTATAATTGAGAATGCTAATAAGCGTTCTGATTGGCGGAAGCGCTCTTAGATCAGTTAAGTTGGGATCAAGCTCTGAGACGATCTAAGACGCCTTGCAAAATATAGCTTGCGGCCAGCTTGTCGACATTTTCGGCCCGTTTCTTTCGGCTCATATCCGCTTCTAACATGCCCCGTGTGACGGCCATGGTCGATAGGCGCTCATCCCAGAAAAAAATCGGAAGGTCGCGTATTTTCATCAGATTATTGGCCAAGTCTTTGACCGATTGTACGCGCGGCCCTGCACTCCCATCCATATTTATGGGCAGGCCGATAATCAGAGCCGTGCATTCATTCTCGTCATAGAGGCCTAATAAGGTCTTTGCATCAGGCGTAAATTTTGTTCGTCTGATCGTTGTCAGAGGTGTTGCAATGAGGCGTGTGCGGTCAGAAATGGCCAGGCCTAGTGTTTTGGTGCCGGGATCGAGGCCCATTAATGGGCCGTTTGACGCGGCGATATTGTCTATGCTCTGAATTGGCATGGGCCGCCTTTACAAGATGATAAAGCCGATGAGCAAGACATAGTACATTGAAACCACAGCCAATAATATTTTAACCCATAAGGCTGAAAAACGGCGCCATAAAAACACCATACAAAAAAGGGCGAGTAAAATTTCCAATGCGGACACCCAGCGAGCATGATGGTCCACATCCCAATATGAAAGCGGGCTTTCAAACTTCCAATCCGAGACCGGCCAGAAATGCCGATAGGCATCTTCTGCATGAACGGGAAGGTCAGTGGCAATATGCAGGAGGGCCGCAAGCGAAAAGAAAAGCATAAGCTTCCCCCAGAGCTTTCCACGTCCCAAATAGCCGATCAAAGCCAAGACGCCATAGATCGGCACGGAATTAAACCAGGCGATAAGGTTTTGCATGGGCGCTTGAAAATATAGATCGCGCCATAATTCTTCGCCTGAAACGCCATTTACGATAGACTGATATGGCGCCCATAAAAAGAT
>CAYRMO010000037.1:0-24746 GCA_964425355.1 uncultured Algimonas sp.
GCCTGAGAGGGTGAGGTGGCCGAGTGGTTTAAGGCGCACGCTTGGAAAGCGTGTTTAGGTTAATAGCCTAACGTGGGTTCGAATCCCATCCTCACCTCCAGGGATTATTGAAAACCCCAACTAACTTTTCTTCCAACTTACCTTTGAATTTCTAAGGTCAATATTTGCTAACCTTGGCAATTTAACCCACATCCCAAACTATAGTGGCATTCGTTACGGTTTTTGTCCTCTTAGGGATATAGCGCTTGCCAAGTGGACCGTTTTAGGTTTTACTCATAGACGGTCAAGGGGCGCAATCCTTGCCAGTCGTCATCAATACCAGCGGGGGAAATATAATGACCTTATTTCTAGATCAGATAAAAACCACAGAACATGAAATAAAGAATTTTGAGGTAATCTCTCAGACGGGATCAGATATAACTTGCCAAGGCGGCATGGTCATGATCCCGAAAGAAAGCTATGAGCATTTGAGCGTTGATGAACACGAACATATTTTAATGAAATTTATTGAAGTTCAAGAAAACACGGCTGAAATCCCCCAAACCCTGCTCCTGCAAGCCAAAAAAACGATGACAGATGTCAAAATATTAGGTCAGTTTGAAAATCATATCTTTGATGATGGAGATACAATTTATTTCGACCTATTAAAGGACGCTGCTACACCTCGGTAAAGCTATTATATTTGCTATTCAAAATCCGGTGGCCAATCCCGCAGGCCAGCCCCAGCCAAACTCACTTTGGATTTGGCCTCGCCTTTCTTTAAATGTGGAGGCTCGAGTGGGGCATACCAGTCCGTCCCTTTTTCAAAGATTATTCCCTTGATTGAGTCAATTTCAAAAATTCGGCCTCTATCGTAATGCTCAATAGGCTCTTGGCTTTTTCGCAAGTCTTCCCTTTTCGGATTGTAAATGCCTGTTACGAGAAAATTTATGCGGGCTTCTGTGAGCGTGAGCCCCTTATTCGGCCCACTATAATAAAGGCTCGCCTCTGGATTATCAGTCCCATCATCCTCCCACCAACATACTTTGCATATACCCCAATCGTGACGCTTATCTAAACTATCAGCCCCACAGCATGGGCAACTTACGGCTATAGGAGATTTTCCGACGATTTGTTCAACAGAAAACCCCATGCGACTTAGGTGTTTGAGCAAGTAATTGTTGGAACGGTTCCTCAATTCAAACATAAAATAAACTGCTAAAGCAGAGTCAAATCGAGGGCGCGTAACATCGCCATATTCCCCAACATAAATATCGCGTCTAACGTCTTCAGGAACGTCTTGTTGATAAAGAAGATCAAATCCACCTTCATCTTCTTCTGCATCATAAGCAGCTCCTGACAGGCCTGAGTCCCACTCAATCCTCAACATCTCTAAATTTTCTCGTCGCTCATCTAAGTCTAAGCATTTAGCCTTATGTTCTGCCACACGCCTTAGGGCATCCAATCGAGAAAGTGTTTTTTTGTCCTCCATTGTGCTTAATATGCTCCATTAGAGATGTCTTAAAAACAATGCGGATTTAAATCATTCCCCAAAATCGGGCGCTTGAAAACGTATTTTCAAGTAAATGAACTAGAACCAACGGTGCTTTCCAAAGGCCGCTATGCAGGCATCACTCACGCCTTCTGCACTATTGTCAAAACTTTTTATAAATGAACGCGTACTATTGGTCGGTGTTGAAACTATTTCATTTAAATCGACTTTACACTGCCCTGAACTAAACCCAGAAATCATATCCATTGATAATTCATATTGCTTGCCAGATTGGAAAGTCGTTTGAACGATTGATCCGCAACTAAAGACGCTTGTACCTTTATAATTTTCCAAATGAAAAAGTAGAGTTACGGGTTTATTTGCTTCTATTAGCATTTCCGTCGCAGCATTTTTATGAAAGTCGTTTAAAGGTATGTTCAATGAATCTTGACTAGCCCCTCCAAAGGGCCCGTTCCGAAGTTTCGCGATTGTCTTTTCATTCGTACAGGATTCATCCGTATATTTGCGAACCGAAACAATTGGGCCTCCATTTAAAAATGTTCCAGGTCCTGTATCACCTGAGGCGAACCGGATTTGAGCACTACTAGATATATCAAGATCATCTAATTCGCGCGTGTCGATACCCGTAGATGCGCAAGATATAAGAGCTAAACTGGCGCCAATTATGATTAGTTTCGATTTCATTGTTTCTACCCCCAATTTCATTTATTGTAATAACACCAATACTTACGCTATCAAATCTTGTCTACTAAAGAAGTTGAACGCAATAGCTCTAATTTCTGCTTTATTTGGACAAGGCTATTTTGATGGCCGTTCATAGAATTCTGAAATCAATTTTTTCGCCCGAGAATAAAAGTCATTCCGAATTCCGTCATAAACAATCACATAGCTAAAATGATCAATCAAAATAAAGGACAAATTCCCTATCTACATTTCCCCTCGATTAAATCGCCGGGGAAAAAGAATGCAAACATACCAATCGCAGGAAATATGATTCCGAAAAGTGTCAGCACCAATTTTGATTCTGGATCGACGACGTTTTTAACGGCCGATTCCTTCGGATTATTCGGATTTACGAATATCGGGTATTCTTCGCCTTATTCCATGGCTTGGCGCAAATCTTGAACAATTTCATTATTTTCATCAAATCCAGAGCTGGACATATTATGCAATCGATACTGATTGCCCTTATAGGCTATTGTTTCCCAACTATATCGATATGTCACGTCGACAGAGTAAGACTTGAAGCCGTTATCATCGTGATGTTCACGTAATTTGTCACTCTGGATATTTGCAAAATGCGGGATCCATGTCTTGGCGTCTTTTTCGTCAATATGCATTTTCGCAGCGAAAAATGACATCGTAAAGCCGATTGTCATCAAAAGTAAGCCAACAAATCTCACAACCTTTTTTGACGTCAAAATTGTTTGTAATTTTTCAGGGGGCTTAAAATTAAAACTAAAGTTCATAGGCTTTTATAAAACCTAATCACATTGGGTCAATCTTATGCTGGCTTTGTTAAGATAGGCCGTAGAACATTTACACCGAGGACAAACCAAACCATCCCAAGCATTCAAACAAAAAAGCGCGCCCGCTTCACGGCGGACACGCGCAAAATAGAATAATGATTTGGATCAGGTCCTAAGCTAGAACTCTATAACCGCGACCACTCATGCAACGATAGACAATATCTTCTTGCTTATTCTGGGTTCTATTGGCGTCATATCCAAAGCCAGCAGCACCGCCGATTAGGCCGCCAATCAATGCGCCGTCTCCGTCAAGACCGCGCCGACGATTATTAATCGTCGCGCCAGTTAAAGCACCGACGCCAGCGCCGACTACAACGGCAGTTGCTTGATCATTTCCGCGGCTCTGATATTGCGCGGCTAGAGACTGACATTGCGCTAGATCAGCGCGGAGTTGAGGTGTGTCTGGTGCGTCGATAATCGGAATGACATTCGAACCGCTGGTTGCACAGCCCGTCATGCCAATTGTCATCAACGCGATAAAACCCGTCATCACTGCTTTGCGCCCGAGATTTAGATCTGCCATTTGGGACATCCTTTTTGTATAGGTCCAAACCCAATTACTTGGGTGTTTCGCACATCCATCGTCCCTGAGACGCACGTTTCGAGCTGATATAAAGGATAAAACACTAAAGGCAGAATAAACTTTTAGTCATTTTTCATTACGTTTTGCTCAGGATCGGTCCACTTATGATGGCCCTAAGCCGCACGCGCTTTTGGTTGCAACCAAACCCGCATCAATTTTAAGAGTTTCGCTTTCTCGATGGGTTTCGGAAGATAATCATCCATACCCGCTTTTAAAAACGCGTCTCGATCCTTCTTCATGGCATGTGCCGTCAGGCATATAATGGGCGTCGGCTTGCGATTTTCCAATGCTTCTTTTTGTCGAATAATCTTGGTGGCGCTTATTCCGTCCATGACCGGCATCGAAATATCCATAAGGATTAAGTCGAATTTTTGCGCCGAGAATACCTCAACGGCTTGCTTGCCATTATCGGCACATATCAACTCAAGTCGTGGGTGGGACAGCATCGTCTTGATAACAGTTTGGTTTATTTCATTATCTTCAACCACTAAAATTTTTATCTTATTTTTAATCCCCGTTTTTACAGTATCAGACGTCACATTTTCAGACTTCATATTGCCCACATGCGTATTGATCCTTGGAGCTGCGCCTATCGCTGTTTGGGACGTGGCACCCGTTGCAATTTTATTGGCCGGGTTATCTGGTGACGGATTTGCGCCCTGGTCACGCTCAAGTTTTTTGACTGGCTTAGACGTCTTGATTTGCTCTGCCGCCAAGTCAAATTCGAAATCAATCTGAAATTTTGAACCAGTTCCGATTTCCGAGGAAACTCTGAGATCGCCCCCCATGGCTTCAACTAGTTTTTTAGAAATCGCGAGTCCTAACCCAGTTCCACCATATTTCCGCGTTGTTGAACTCTCGGCCTGGGTAAATTTGTCAAAGATGACGCGCAATTTCTCCTTTGAAATACCAATTCCAGTATCCGAAATCGCAATCCTGATTTTACCACGTTTCTTACTTTGAAGAATTTCACCCGTCACACTCACATCGACATGACCTTTGGCCGTAAATTTGATAGCATTACCAATAAGATTGGTAACAATTTGTCGTACCCGATGATCATCAAAGACAAAATTTGTGTTGAGATCTGTCTGATATGAGTATTTCAAATCGATAGATTTTTCTTTGGTCCGCAACTCTAATAAAGCTACGACATCTTGTAAGAGTTGATCCAGATCATGGTCGCCTTCATATAATTTCAGTTTCTTGGCTTCAATCTTGGAGAAGTCCAAAATATCATTGATGATTGCCAAGAGGTTTTCACCTGATTTTGACATTATATCGACATAGAACCTCTGTTGATCGGTCAATTTCGTTTTCTCAAGGACTTGCGCCATACCTAATACACCATTCATGGGCGTTCGGATTTCGTGGCTCATAGTCGCCAGAAATTCGCTTTTGGCCTTATTGGCGCTCTGGGCTTCTTGTTCGCTGTCGCGCAAAATTCTCTGTGTCTTTCTCATATAGACGATTAAACAGATCAGAAATCCTGCGCCTGCCAAAAGAGAGACAATTGTAACCATCAAATGTTTTTGCAGGTTTTTATCTTTTCTGGAAATTTCACGCTGAAGATCAAATTCCTTTCTGAGCTTCACCATTTCTTGATGCGATTTTAAAGCCTCGAATTCGACATTGCTCAATTCTTCGCGTGCTTGATGTAGCGCGTCATGAATATCGAGCTCAAGTTGGTATAATTTCTTCTTCCAAAATAATGCGTCTTGATATTGCCCCGTTTCTTCAAGCGACAATGAATAATCCCGATATAGAGGTTTTTTCATGACGACGAGGTTGTGTTTCTCGGCAAGTTCAATACCCTTTTTCAAATATATATTTGCCTCTTCAAATTCACCAAGATTGAAAGTCGCGCTTCCCATCAGACGATAACCCAGAGCAATCATATAAGTCTCACCCAATGTCTCTCCGCCCTCAAGCGTAATACGCGCCAGATCTTGCGCTTCCTGATACATTCCCAATAAAAGATAGGACCTTGCACGGTTCCCGCTACTTCTGGCGCGCGCTTTAATTAATTGTGTTGGCGAAAGATCCTGGCTTTCAAATGACTCTGATGCTTTGGCGAGATAAATCAGAGCATTTTCACCGTCACTCAGGCGGTTATAGAGAAAAGCCACTTCATTTAAGAGCGATGGTCTCGACTTTTTTGCATCATCCAATCCTGCATAGATTGGATTGTTTAAAACAGACAGAGCCACATCCAGGGCTCGTTCGTGATCATAGGTTTCAATATAGACTTCGATAAGGGCTTTATCGATAATATATGTCAGGAAATCACTGGGCTCGTTATAGACGCTCTCACGCAGGTTTTGAATAATTTTATAGGAAACATCAAGTTGATCTGTTTTCGCCAGAGATTCAACAATACTATACATTGATTGTCCATAATGTTCTTCGTGATTAAACATATGGCGATCATATTTTGTGTAAATGTCTGACGCGACCTTAGCCGCGTCTACTGATTGATTAAGTTTGACGAGAACATCGAGTTTCCAGAGATGTAGGTCTATTTCCGTTTTTCGTTTTGCGCCCTCTGGTAATTTGTCAAGCGCATTGTCAATCGCTCTTACAAGTGCGGGTGAGCGCTGTATATGGTTCAGACTTTTCTTATAGTCAGTGAGTGTCCAGTTTTTTTCTGCGGCAAATGTCGGTAAAGGTACAGAATACGTTAAAAAGGCGATAAAAAATATCGCAAGCAAATGGTGTAAAATTTTATAACGTTGTCTCATTGTATTTGAACGCCCTACCCCACCGGTGCGCATCCATCTCTAAATTGATAAATTCAAATGAAGTTATAGCAGTGAATATTTTGTATTCGTTTTATATCTATGGATAATTTTTGGTAAATTTGAAGAAATTTTAAGTATCAGTTGATACCTTTTATATTCTGCCTAGCGCTGCTATCCGCGCCTTATGAAACTGCCTCGAAAGCCCTTTGCCTGGACATTAGAACAGCGCGACTCCGTCTTTGAAAATGCGTGGATAGATGTAAATCTTATTGCCGCTCGGGATCCAAATAATAAGCCCACTGAATATGGATTAGTCCATTTCAAAAATCTCGCCATCGGCATTATTCCTTATGAAAATGGGAATATTTGGTTGGTTGGCCAAAGCCGGGTAAGTTCAGAAAGTTATAGTTGGGAAATTGCAGCTGGTGGCGGCTCTCCTGACATAGATCCTGTTGAAACTGCGGCTCGAGAGCTCAAGGAAGAAACAGGGTTTATAGCTGAAAAATTTACGCAAATTATCAGCATGGAGACCTCAAACTCTGTTACAGATGAGCGGGCTTTTATTTTCTTAGCGACAGGATTAACCGCTGGCAAAAAAGAACCTGAGAGCAGCGAGGACATCTCGGTTATGAAAATCAGCCTGGATGATGCGATTGCAGCTGTTGATGCAGGCGAAATCCGGCATTCTTTGGGTGTTGCCGCCATATATAAATTAGGCCTCATGCAAAGACGCGGTGCGTTAAATGGACTTTGATGTTGGTATTATAGGGGCTGGGGCCGCAGGTATGATGTGCGGCGCAATCGCCGGACAAAATGATAAGTCTGTTGTTTTGATTGATCACGCCGAACGGATTGGTGAGAAAATCCGGATTAGTGGGGGCGGACGTTGTAATTTCACTAATCTTTATTGCGGTCCTAATAATTTCATTTCTAAAAACGAACATTTCGCAAAGTCAGCGCTGGCGCGCTATACACAATGGGATTTCATCGCCCTTGTCGAAAAACATGGCCTTAGCTGGCACGAAAAGACAAAGGGTCAGCTATTTTGCGACCAGAGATCACAAGCCATCATTGATATGTTGATCTTTGAGTGTGAGCAATCAGGTAATCAATTTAGACTGGGAACATCTATCAATGGCATTGAGAAATTTGGGTCCGGATTTGCCATTACAACGACACATAATACAATTTCATGCAAAAAAATTGTAGTCGCTTGCGGTGGCCCTTCCATTCCGAAAATGGGCGCAACCAGTTTTGGGTATCAGATCGCGAAAGACTTTGGCCTTAATGTCATCAAACCTGAACCAGCCCTTGTACCACTTACCTTTACGGACCAATTAAAAACGCCGATTGCGGCTTTGTCGGGCGTAAGCTTGGATACAATCATTAAAAATGAACGTATTGAATTTGATGAAGCCATGCTCTTTACCCATCGGGGCCTTTCTGGTCCTGCGATTTTACAGATCAGTTCATATTGGAATGCCGGGGAAGCTATTTCTATTAATATGCTACCCAGTCGAGACGCGTTAAAGGAATTGCGGTCTGCGAAAGCGGCGACACCAAAATTAGCCCCATTAAAATGGCTAAGTCAATTTCTACCGACACGACTGGCTGAACATTTTGCGCAGAATTTTACCTATCAAAGGCTTGCCGATATGCCAGACAAGGAATTGCAAAATTTAGCTTTGCAAATTGCGGACTGGCATATTCGGCCAGCCGGAACAGAAGGATACCGCAAAGCAGAAGTCACACGAGGCGGTGTAGACACGGATGAACTCTCGTCAAAAACGATGGAAGCCAAATCGATTCCCGGCCTATATTTCATAGGCGAAGTGGTCGATGTCACCGGACATTTAGGCGGGCATAATTTTCAATGGGCGTGGTCCAGCGCCTATGCGTGCGCTCAAGCGCTTTAGGGTCATCTGTTCAAATTAGAGTATTCTGACTTCATGTCTTAAAAAATATAGAGTAAGCCAAGATCTATGAAGTCAGTCGATCTAAATGCGGATATTGGTGAAGCCGATACCCTAGAATGGGTAGCGTCGGAAACCGCTATTTTATCGGCGATAACAAGTGCCAATATCGCGTGTGGTGGCCATGCCGGCAATATAGAGACGATGCGCGATACAGTGCAAAAAGCAAAAGATGAAAATGTCACGATTGGAGCGCATCCGGCATTTCCTGATCGTAAGAATTTCGGACGACAAAGTCTCAAAATTGGAGACGATATTACAGCTAAGGCGCTTCGAGAAAGTCTATATGCGCAAATCTCTGATCTTGTTGAAGTTTGTGCCTCACTTGGCGCCCCGCTTCGCTATGTGAAACCACATGGGGCCCTTTATAATGACGCCGTATTTGATGACTATAAAGCCAAGTTAATAGCGGAGGTTATTGCGAGATTGGAATCAGGTCTTGCATTACTGGGCGCGCCGAATTCAGAGTTTGGGATAGCTGCAAATGCGTTTGATCTTCACTTTGTCGAAGAGGGATTTATTGATCGACGCTACACGGATGATGGTCACCTATTATCGCGCAAAATCGAGGGGGCGGTCTTAACCGATCAAGGCGAACGTATTGAACAAGCCATATCGCTTGCATTGTCCGGAGAGGTTAAAACACATTCCGGTAAAATCTTAGACCTAAAGACAAGATCCCTATGCGTGCATGGTGATAGTGCTGGTGCTGTTCAAACAGCGAAACTCGCGCGTCACGCTTTGGAAGAGGCCGGGTTAAAAATAGAGGCGTTTGCATGAAACCACATATAAGCGCCTATGGAGACCATGCGATACTCTTGCAGTGGCCCACCACCGAATTTTCGCTTGAGATCAATGATCGCATTCACGACCTCTCAGATCGGTTACGCGAAAGCGGTGCCCTCACAGAGGTTGTGCCCGGATATGACTCGCTTCTTTGCGTGTTCGATCTCGGGCTCCATTCAATGGAGTCGATTGAAAGCCGCGTTAAAGCACTATTGGCCGGAAAATATGTAAAGCCGAAGACCAAATCAAAGATCATAGATATTCCTGTCCATTATGGCGGCGCGGACGGTCCAGATATGCAAACCATTTGCGCTGCATCAGGATTGAGCGAAACTGAGGTTGTTAACCGTCACAGCGCAGAGACTTACCGCGTGTGTATGATGGGATTTATTCCGGGTTTTACCTTTTTATCTCCGGCTCACGAAGCGCTACATCATCCGCGCCTTGAGACACCCCGTGCCAAAGTACCCGCAGGAAGTGTGGGCATCGCAAATTGGCAAACAGGCATTTATGGACTTGAAAGCCCCGGCGGGTGGCAAATAATTGGACGGACACCGTTATCAATATTTGATGCCAAACGCAAAACGCCCTTCTTACTGAATGCGGGTGATCAAATAAGGTTTATTCCGCAATGAGTATTAAAGTTTTACATTCGGGTACCCAGAGTTTGATCATGGATGCGGGTCGTCCGGGACACCGACATCAAGGCATTCCCGGTGGTGGTGCCGCCGATAAATTGTCCTTTGCAATCGCAAATCACTTGGTTGGAAATCCGTGGGATACACCCGCTCTGGAATGTACTTTGGGTGGACTCCACCTTAAATTTGAAAAAAAATCTACGATAGCGATTTCTGGTGCCGAAATGTGGGCTCAAAACCAGGGTCTAAATTTTCCAATGAACAAGCCTGTCCAAGTTGATAAAGGCGACATTTTAACCTTGAGTTTCACACGGGCGGGCTGTCGGTCCTACATAGCGGTTGCAGGTGGCGTTGAAGCGAGGTCTTTTATGGGCTCGGTTTCGACTTATCTTCCAGCCAATATTGGAGGGTTGGATGGAGGCACCTTGAAAACCGGCGACCTTATTCGCGTCGGAAAACCATTTGGTTCGCCAAATAAATTGCCCGATGGTCATGTCCCCCGCCTCTCAAATCATACTGTTTTACGCGCGCGCTCTGGTCCAGAATGGGACCACATTACTGATTTTGGCAAACGCTATATATTCACAACCCCTTTTTATGCGACAACTGCAACAGATCGGATGGGAACACGGCTGAAAGGCGACCGTATACCGCTGAATAGGCCGACCAATATGACGAGTAGCCCGCTTCTACCTGGAAGTTTACAAGTGCCACCAGATGGTCAACCTATTCTCGCTTTAGTGGATGGTCACTGCACGGGAGGTTATGTGCGCGCCCTACAAATTATTCAGGCGGATTTATGGCTATTGGGTCAGATCGCGCCCGGTGCAGCGATTAGTTTTCGCCGCACAAGAGAGGGTGAAAGTGAGGCTGTTTTAAAATGTAAAAACGCCTATTATGCTGACCTCATTCCAGGTTTTTCATTTTAGCGATGTCTTTTGTCTTTTTAGACGATCAAGGCAGCGGAGAACAATTCGTTTTTCGACATCCCAAACGCATTATTTCAGCGAAAACGCGCAAGGAAATTCCTGCAGCCTTTGCAAAGATCGATGCTGCGCTGGCAGATGGATATTGGCTAGCGGGCGCTTTATCGTATGAACTAGGGCATGCTTTAGAAGAGAAATTTAAGCAGCCCCCCAATGCTCCGCTTATTCATTTGGGTGTATTTGACGCGCCCGACAATCATCCACCCGCCTCATTCCTGTATACGCGAAAAAAGCCGGAAATTAAGTTTCGCCCCCTATGGACGAAAGCAGAATATTTATCGCGATTTTCTAAGGTGCAATCCTATCTTGAAAGCGGCGATTGCTACCAAGTCAATTTGACCTTTCCGATGTGTGCGAAAAGCGATATTTCACCAACGCAACTTTACGCCGCCTATCGTCGACAACAACCGGGTCGCTACGGGGCGGTCATTGCATTGGACGATATTAAACTTGTGAGCTTTTCGCCGGAATTATTTTTTGAAAAACGAGGGTCAATGCTCCGCATGCGCCCGATGAAGGGTACGCGACCCAGAGGTGTTGATGATGCCAAAATACTTGCTGAAATGCGGGCGGAACCTAAATCACAAGCCGAGAATCTGATGATCGTCGATTTGCTTCGCAATGATTTATCGAGGCTGAGTAAAACGGGTACGGTTGATGTTCCAGAACTCTTCACCCTCGAAACCTATCCCACATTGCATCAAATGACATCACAGGTAACGGGTGAATTAAAAGAGAATGTAGATTGGCGTGAGGTTTTTTCGGCCCTTTTTCCGTGTGGGTCTGTGACAGGCGCACCAAAAATCAGGGCTATGGAAATTATAGAAGAGTTAGAAACTCAAGCACGCGATTTTTACTGTGGCTCTGTTGGGTATATTTCGCCAGACGGCGATGCGAGTTTTTCGGTCGCGATTAGAACCGTACAAATGCAAGGGGATACCTTGCGATATGACGTCGGCTCGGGTGTCGTTCTAGATAGTAATGGTCCGGACGAGTATAAAGAATGCCTCTTAAAAGCCAAAATTTTTAAACTTAAAGACGACAAAGTATTCGAGACGTTTAAACGCGAAACTGGTGGGAATATTCCACGGAAATCATATCATATTGACCGGCTCTCACGCGCCATTGGCTATGATGTGAAACCAGAATTTGAAGCCCTCTTAACGACTTTGCCCAAAACAGAGTCTCGGGTGAAAGTTGAAGCCGCAAATGGCCGCCTTTCAATTAAAGCTATGCCGCTTGATAGAATTGAAACCCCCATACCCCTTGCGCTCTCGAAGTATCCCTTGGGAGTTGAGGTTCAACATAGGCAAACAAAAATAAGTCAACGGGATTTTTATGATGGTGAACGCGCGCGTATTTGCGCACAAACGGAAGCCTCCGAAGTCATTTTCAGAAATCATGAGGGATTTATTTGCGAGGGGAGTTTTACGTCAATTTTCGCTAAGATCAAAGGTCAATTATATACCCCGCCCCTAACAGTAGGCATTTTACCTGGCGTGCTCCGGCAAGAGCTTATTGATACTGGAAAAGCCCAAGAAAAAAGACTGTCCGTTGACGATTTAAAACAGGCGGAAGAAATATTTGTCGGAAACTCTTTGCGTGGGTTATTGCCAGCTCTGTTTATAGATTTTTTGTCACATTAGACTTTGCTCCATTGACGAGCCTTCCTTACACGTTAAAGTAATCAAAAGGGTTCTTGTTATTTTGACAAGAAATTAGGGACAGCGCCGAACTTAACCGTGGTTTTAAAGACATATAAAAGGCAACCTTATTTTGGGCCCGATTTTGGGGGAGACATTTTATTTTCTGGTATAAGGTCGCTCACCTATAGGCATTTTAATCGGGATTTTGCGTTTAAAAAACCGCGCGAAATTTTGATCGCCTTATTTATAATCGCAGCTACATTTTTCTTGGCGCCACAATCTTGGGCACAATCATCACAAGACGGGAGTGAGAATTCCATTCAAATAGAAGAATCGGTTGTTGATTACCCGATCATCTATGAGGAAGACTTATTGCGCGACAGTTTTCGCGAATTGAAACGAGATGAGTCTCTCCAATTCGAACCCGCTGACGTCATTCCACGAAAACCGCCGTCCCCTTTCGCTAGAGCTGTAAGTAGGTTTTTTCTAGCTATTTTCAAAATTCTGATCCCTATTCTCGAATTGATTTTCTGGATAGGCCTTGGGGCTTGCGCTATGGCCGTGCTTTATATGATTGGTCGCGCTATTTATGAGACGCGCTTCGCCAAACCGGTTAAAAAAACCAAAGATGAAGAGCCCGAAATTCCGCTTTATGAACCTGCGAGAGCGCAAGCTCGAATCTTATTGGAAGAAGTTGACCGGTTGGCTGGTGAAGGTAAATATGGTGAAGCGGTACATACGCTTCTATTTAGATCCATCCAAGATATTGATCGCAACAGACCGAACGTTATTCGGAGATCGCTAACGGCCAGAGAAATTGGCAGTCTCACAATTCTTACATTAAATTCAAGACAAGCCTTTTCGACAATTGCTGGCGTATCAGAATTATCTCATTTTGGCGGAACCCCTATAGGAAAATCAGGGTTTGACGTCGCCCGTCAAGCTTATGCCGATCTGACCGGGCAATCGACGGACAGCTCCACGCGAAGGCGTCGACGATGAGCACGCGTGAAACATTTTTCTCGAGAAGCCTAGCGGGGCGTCAATCCGGATTGAAACAGGCTGGGATTAGTCGGGTATTATTTAAACCCACAACACTTATTGCGTTGATTGCAATTGCTCTATTTTCATTTGGGGCTCTGTTGGTCTTGGGCGGGTTTGCAAAGGATTTGCGCAAAACAACCCCGGCACAAGCCACCCCGCGGTCAGTTTCGGCGGTGGGATATAAAGCCCTTCGAGACTATATGAAAGCGAACGGGTTTTTGGCGCCTGAAACACGTGGAAATAGATCCTATTTTGAAAAACATAATCGACTTGTTATTTTAACACCCGCTCGTCCATATTCACGCTTAAATGCCGACGTAAAAAATCCAGACGACAATGAGATACGATTAATCATATTGCCAAAATGGTCCGTTACTCAGATGAGACCGCGAAAGGGCGAAGAGGCGCGCGAAGATTGGGCCAGAAAAACCAGTGAAGAAGGCGTTTTTCGCGTATCCAATTACGACTATCTGCTAGATGATATTCCCGTTGTAAAGCGCGTCGAAGATATTTCTCAAAATATAAATATTGAATTCCATGACGAGAAAAACCGTAACCTCCCCGATACGTCGAAGATCGATATAAATTCACTGCAATATTTTGATTTGGAAACACGCTGGCCGGACTATCAAAAGATATTACAGGAATTACTAGAACAACAAGAAGAAGCTGCGCGTAAAAAAGAAGCAGAAGAACGCGGCGAAACCTATGAACCGCCCAAGGAAAAAGAATCCAAAAAGAAAAAGAAGGATGACAAAGAGAAAGAGACAGAGTCTGAGCCAGACCCGCTCCCAGAATATGATGTCATTATGCGCATAGATGGTCACGCGGTGCTTATTCGCTTAAAAGACAGTCGAACCTTTTTGATTTCCGAACCCGATCTTTTAAATACGATCGCGTTTCAAACCCAAACAAGTGCCAGATTAGCCCTAGGGGTCATTGACGAAGTATTAATTGAATCTGAGGCCGAGTTTTACCATGCTGATTTTGATGTTAGCTTACATGGTATTGAGGAAAATCGAAATCTCGTTAAATTAATGGTAACACCCCCTTTTCTGGCCGCCACCTTATGTCTTCTTCTGGCTGGAGGGCTTATCGGATGGCAAGGATTTAACCGGTTTGGTGATCCCGTGATCGAGCGACCCGATTATGCCCAAGGTCCCGTAAGCTTGGCTGAAACGGCGGCGGAATTTATTGAGGTCGCTAACCGCACTCATAGGACCGGCGCTGACTATGCAGAACTCGTAAGACGGCAAGTTATCGAAAAATTAGGCTATAAAGGTCGCGCAGAAACTGTCGTTGAAACCCTATTGGATAATCGAGAAACACACTTAAAAATCAATCCACGTTTCGCAGCTTTGAAACAAAATATCAGTGACGCTGATCCTCTCTCATATGGCGCATATGCCCGCGCGCTAACAGTTTGGCGAAATAGCATGATTAAGACGGAAACAACTCAGAAGGACTCAATATTATGAGCGATACAATTCCGACAGAGACTAAACTTACAGAGGTCCAGGTCCTCGCCAAATCCATACGTGATGAAGTTGGCAAAGTTATTATTGGACAAGCCGATACGGTCGACCTCTTGCTGACGGCTCTGCTCTCGCGTGGACATATATTATTAGAAGGTGTTCCAGGCACCGCTAAGACCTTCCTTGCCCAAATTTTTGCCCATGTCACAAAACTTGATTTTGGACGGATCCAATTCACGCCTGATCTATTGCCGGGAGACTTGCTGGGTACAAATTTATTCTCCTTTCAGACAAATGAATTTAGTCTCATTAAGGGTCCAATTTTTTGTGATATGTTGCTCGCCGACGAGATCAACCGGACGCCGCCCAAAACACAATCCGCTTTGCTTGAAGCCATGCAAGAGCGACAAGTGACCATTGATGGCGAGCGGTTTCCATTAGGCGATAATTTTATGGTCGTTGCCACACAAAACCCGATCGAACAGCAAGGAACCTATCCTCTACCCGAAGCTCAGCTCGACCGATTTCTGTTTAAACATATTTTGTCATATCCAAGCCGTGATGAAGAATTTCGAATTGTCGAGCAACACGGGCAAAGAAGCGGAACGCCAACTATGGCTGAGCTGGGCTTGAAAACGGTTATGACAAAATCGGCCCTGTCTGCGGCTCGAAAGGTAATCGCAAATATACATCTCAATGACGAGGTCACACATTATGTTGTCGACCTGGTCAGAGGGACGCGAGACAATCCGCTTTTTGAAACGGGTGCGTCGCCGCGCGCTGCCGCTATGATTGCAAGCTCGGCCCGCTCATATGCGGCTTTACAGGGTAGAAATTATGTAATCCCTGACGATGTAAAAGCCATTGCGCTTCCAGCTTTGCGTCACCGGGCCGTCTTATCGCCAGCCGCGGAAATTGAAGGGCGAACGGCGGATGAACTCATAACAGCCGTTATTGAGCAAACAAACGCACCGCGATAGATAATCTGTTGAAATTTCGTAAACATACATATCCGACTGTCCGAGCCGTCTTCCTGGCGGCCCTTGGTCTTCCCATGACACTGATAATGGCTATTATCATTCCAGATTTTTGGGTGTTAGGCGCAGGTTGGGTTGCAGCCATTTTAGGACTGATCGCGTTAGATTCGCTCTTATCGACGTCGGTCAAAAGAATGGAACCCGATCTCGACTTTCCGAGATCTGCCTTTGTCGGACATAATTATGATGTTCGTGTCGTTGCGCGTTTCGGGCCAGGTATACCGCCGCGTAAAACTGAATTGCGGCTCACAACAAATGATCGACTAAGTGTGTCCCCCACTATCGCCCGTGCGGGACTCGGAGATGGCGGGTTGTTGGCACTGTTCAACATACGCACGGAATTGCGCGGAACAGCCGAATTAAAGCGCGTATGGACGCGTTGGCAAGGTCCACTTGGTTTTATTTGGCGCCAGCGTGTTGATCCGCTTGACCTTGAAATTCCTATTACGTCTGACACGCAAATGGTCCGAGACAAGGCCGCCGAAATTTTTACCAAAGATGCCCATATCGGCCAAAAGCTCCAGCAATTACGAGGCGATGGAACCGAATTTGACGGGCTAACGGAATTTCTACCAGGCATGGATAAACGCTCAATTGATTGGAAACATTCCGCTCGGCACAAAATGCTATTGTCGCGAGAATTTAGAACTGAAAGAAATCACAATATTATATTTGCGTTTGATACGGGTCATCTCATGGCCGAACAAGCCAGTGACTCAGAGACCGATGAAGCCATGACAAAGCTTGACCGGGCCCTTAACGCTGCACTTTTAATGGGCTTCGTCAGTTTGAAAATTGGGGATAAGGTTGGCCTCTATGCGTTTGATGAACGTCCGTATCTTTACGCACCTGCAATTGGAAACACCCGAAGCTTTTCGCAAATCCGTCGCGTGTCAGCCAAGATCGAATATTCAACAGCAGAAACAAATTTTACATTAGGGCTATCGCAGCTCACTCAAAATTTGCAACGACGGACCTTGATCGTCGTTTTCACAGATTTCGTTGATTCCACCCAAGCCGAACTTTTGGTTGAGAATATGGCCAGACTTCTCAAACGTCATATTGTAATATTCGTCGCCTTTAGAAATTCTGGCTTGGATCGCCTCATCGAACGGGATGCGCGCACCCCGCAAGAAGCGGCTGCAAGTTTAATTGGAGACGGCCTTATGCGCGAAAGGGATCTCGTTTTAAAACGCCTTACGCGTATGGGGGTCAATGTGATTGATGCCGACCCCGCGACACTAAATATGAAGGTTCTAAATACTTATCTTATTTTAAAGGCGCGAAATGCAATCTAATCTCGTCCTAAAATCGAAACGATTCCGTGAAGAACGGCAAGCCGACTGGAAAGAAATGGAACGGCTTTTATCGCGCATTGAAGTTTCCTCAGTACGTGGTCTTACAGATGCAGAGCTTATCGCTTTACCGCGTATGTATCGCGCGACTTTATCCTCTCTCTCTGTTGCACGCGCGACCTCATTGGACCAAAGCGTGATCTCCTATCTCGAGAGCCTATCGACACGCTCCTATTACGTAATTTACGGATCTCAAAATAGGCTCGGAGATAGAATAGTAAATTTCTTTGTTAGAGACTGGCCCCTTGCTGTTCAAGGTGCTTGGAAAGATCTCACCGTCGCAGCTTTTGTTTTCTTTATGAGTATGGTTGTTGGCTATGTCTTGGTCTCAAATAATCCAGATTGGTTTTATAGTTTTATGAGCGAAAGCATGGCCAGTGGGCGAACACCGGCCGCTTCTGAAGAATATTTGCGCGATGTCATCTATGGAGATCATGATACGGATGGCTTAAGTGCCTTTGCGGCCTATCTCTTTTCAAATAATAGTCGTGTATCTATCCTTGCCTTTGCACTTGGGTTTATGTTCGGAATTCCGACTATTGTTTTGCTGATGTATAATGGACTGCCACTAGGGGCATTCCTCGCCGTCCATGCCGAAAAAGGCTTGTTGTTCGAGGTGGGCGGATGGCTTTCAATACACGGAACAACTGAGTTATTTGCGATTGTGCTTGCGGGAGCGGGCGGATTGTTAATTGGCCGCGCTGTCGCCTTTCCCGGCGATTTGAGTCGCGTAGAATCTATGCGGTCTAAGGCCGAACAAGCTGCGGTTATTTTGGGTGGCGTTGTTGTCATGATGTTTGTCGCTGGCCTGATTGAAGGGTTTTTACGACAACTCATTCAAAGCGATGGGCTGCGCTACACAATTGGCGGTACAATGCTCTTATTTTGGCTCTTATATTTCTTCATACCGCGAAAAAAACCCGATGATGAAGACGTGCAACCCTTGGGATTGCCGCAATGAGTTCCGCGACATTTCAAGACAAATTGCCCGCAGGACGCCGGCATCTTGTCACGCCAGAAGGCATTGATCTTCAAATCGAGCTAGCAGATGTGGGTGCGCGGATCGGGGCTTTTACGATTGATCTGATTATCATAATTTTAGTCCTTATTGGATCTGCTTGGGCGCTGTTTTCAGTTTTTTCAGAGACCGCTATAGTGATGCTAATTTTAATCGCGTTCTTTTTGCGTAGTTTTTATTTTACAGTCTTTGAACTGGGTCGCCGGGCGGCAACGCCCGGAAAAATGCTCTTAAAGATTCGGGTTGCAGCGCGTGGAAAGGCGCGCTTATCGGCACCCTCAGTCTTTGCGCGGAATGCATTACGAGAAATTGGATTTTTCATTCCGATTAGTTTTATTTTTGGAATTGGGGGAGACGGGGTAGATGGATGGATGAATTTACTCGCTGCAATCTGGGCCAGTATTTTTCTGTTCTTTCCGCTCTTTAATAAAGACCGATTACGGGTTGGAGATCTTGTCGCAGGAACATGGGTTGTAAAGTCGCCTCGTCCATTGCTCGCAGCTGATTTAGTCTCAACGCCTCAACAGAATCAATTGACGGCTATCCCTGATAAATTTGTCTTCAAGCCCGAACAAATTGATGCCTATGGTATTAAAGAACTACATGTTCTTGAAGATGTCTTGAGGGCCCGAGAGCCAGATGTCTTAAAAGACGTCGCCGATCGTATCCGAACAAAAATTGACTGGGTTTGGGAAAGTGGAGAAAGTGATATGGCCTTTCTAAAAGCCTATTATGCCGCGCTCCGAGGACGCCTAGAAAGTAAAATGCTTATGGGTGTTAGGCGCAAGGACAAGTTTGATCGACGCTGATCTGACGCAAACATCTCTCAACATTCAATGACATTGACGGCGAGGCCGCCTTGGCTTGTTTCTTTATATTTACTGCTCATATCAAGTCCTGTTTGGCGCATGGTCTCAATGACTTGATCCAAGCTGACTTTGCTATGTCCCGTCCCATATAAAGAAAGCCGCGCCGCATTAGCCGCCTTAACCGCGCCTATTGCATTTCTTTCAATACAAGGAATTTGAACCAGACCGCCAACAGGGTCGCAGGTTAATCCAAGATTATGTTCCATGCCTATTTCCGCGGCGCTGGCGACCTGTTCGGGCGTTCCGCCCCAGACAGCCGAGAGCCCGGCTGCCGCCATAGAGCACGCAACGCCAACTTCGCCCTGACATCCCATTTCTGCGCCAGAAATGGACGCTCTTTGTTTATAAAGAAGACCAATACCACCTGCCGTGATTAGAAATAACCTTATCTTATCGCGGTCGGGTTGACCGTCATCATCACAACAATAATACCGGATTACGGATGGAATAATCCCGGCCGCGCCATTTGTTGGAGCGGTAACGATCTGCCCGCCCGCAGCATTTTCTTCATTCACAGCCATCGCGTAGACATTAAGCCAGTCGAATAAAATCTCACGTTCATTCACGCCAGTTTTTTCTTTCAATTTTTCCCACATGTCGGGCGCCCGTCGGATAACCTCTAATCCGCCGGGAAGAATGCCTTTGGTTTTTAATCCGCGATCTATTGACGCCAACATAATATCGGCGATGCGATCCAGACGGTTCATCGTATCCGTCCGTGCACGGCGAATATCTTCATTTTTTAGAATGACCTCTGCGATTGTGCTCGCATCAGATGCGCAAAACGCAAGCAATTGCGCAGCAGACGCAAAAGCAAATGGAAAATCGAATTGGCGACTATCAATCACGTCACCTTTGACAGGCTTTGAAAGTTGAGCGTGGCTGGCCACAAAGCCACCACCCGTCGAATAATAAGTTCGCTTATAGATGATCTCACCCTTTTTATTGAGAGCCCACAGCTCCATTTCATTTGGGTGAAGCGAGGCGGGGTTTTCATAATCAATGACAAGGCCTATTTCTGAATCAAATGCGATATCAACCCCTTTAAACTCAAACGTTTTTTTCTGCTTCAATGCGTTGAGTTCCGCCTTGGCCTTTTCGAGGTCAATCGTCTCAGGTTCGAACCCTAAAAGGCCAAGCTGAGCGGCGCGGAATGTCCCATGCCCCTCACCTGTAAAAGCGAGCGAGCCTCGAAAAAATATCTTGATCGAAGCGGTGTCATTTAAGTGTTTCAATCGTTTCAATCGTCGCATGAAACGCAGGGAAATACGCATAGGGCCAACCGTATGGGAACTAGATGGCCCAATCCCTATTCTAAAAATGTCCAGAACAGATAGCATATTACCAATCTAATTTTGCGACGATACCGGCGTAAACGCATACATGGTCTATAGAGTTTGACCTATGAATTATTTTCGAAATCCTACCTATATTTTAAATCCAATAGCGAATAATTGAAATTTTATGGCTCAAAAGACATCAGATTCTAGAGGTTCTGTTTTATTGGCGCTCGCGGGTGGAAGCTGTTCGGGCAAAACAACCTTGGCCGCCTATCTTCAAAAGACTTTGGGAAAAGAAAATTGCCTGATTGTCCGTCAAGACAATTACTATCACGATATTCGTCTGCGGGGCGGGTCTCCGCTTGTTAATTTTGATGTCCCGGAGGCGTTGGATTTTGACTTATTGCGTGAGAATTTAAAGGCTTTCAAAAATAGACGCGCTGTGGCCCTCCCCCAATATGATTTCGTTACCCATAAACGCGTGACCCCATCAAAACCACGGTCTCCAAAACCTATCATCATTGTTGAAGGTATATTATTGCTGAACGCGCCCCAATTGGATGATGTTTTTGATTACCGCATTTATATTGAGTGCGACAAAACACGTCGTCTTAGCCGGAGAATTGATCGAGACATGCGCGAAAGAGGGCGTATTGAGCCCGATATTCTTCGCCAATTTCAAGACCAAGTTGAACCTGCCCATCAGCAATATGTCAGCCCATCAAAAGAAAAGGCGGAGCTGATTATCAATCAAGACAATTATTTGAATGACCTCGACGGGGTGGCCCGTCTCATTATATCAAAAATCAACCTATAATCTTGTTGATATGGCCCATCTTTCGCCCAGCCCTAACCTCTGATTTTCCGTAGAGATGAATATGTGTATCAGCAGCTTGCGCTAGAGATTGCCATGTCGTCGCATCCTCGCCGATCAAATTTGTCATGATGACACCATGTTTTGGGATTGTATCGCCCAGAGGCCAGCCGGCAACGGCACGAATATGTTGTTCAAATTGATCCGTGCATCCGGCGTTTTGTGTCCAATGCCCTGAATTGTGAACCCTTGGAGCGACTTCGTTGACGACTAATTTTCCATCTGACATTTGGAAAAATTCGACGCCCATAATTCCGACATAGTCTAATTGTCCCAAGATTTTGGATGCAATAATTTGAGCTTCCCCTGTATCATCCGTGGTTGGGGCCGAGCTGGTATGAAGAATGTGGTTTTGATGCACATTCTCAATCAATGGATAGGCTTTGAAGTCTCCGTCTTGGGCGCGTGCAGCAATGACGGAAACTTCTCGGGAAAACGGAATAAAGGCTTCGAGAATACAGGGGGCGGGTGAGAGTTTATCCCAGGCCGCTTCAATGTCAGATTCATTTCGAATAATCATCTGCCCCTTGCCGTCATAGCCAAAGCGACGTGTTTTCAATACAGTTGGAAGTCCCAATTTTTTCACGGCTCTGCGCAGGTCGTGAATGCTATTGACCGCCTCAAAGCCCGCGACCTCCACGCCGACCTGATCTCTCAGAAATGTTTTCTCGCTCAAACGATCCTGACTCACATCTAAGGCCCGAGCCCCTGGGCGCAAAGGACAAACGGATGAGGCCGCCTTGGCTGAAACCGAAGGCACATTTTCGAATTCATATGTCACCGCATCACATTGCTGAGCAAAAGCAATAACGCCCGCGGCATCATCATATGCGCCCTCGGTAAGACGCGATGCGACATGCGCGGCTGGACACGCTGCCGATGGTGAATAAATATGTGTTTTAAGACCTAAGCGCGACGCGGCCTGAGATAGCATACGCCCTAATTGTCCGCCGCCCAAAATACCAATCGTCTGACCAGGCTCAAGGACGATGTGTCCACCACGTTGCATACTCAATTATCCTTTTGGATCATGCCCGATAGAGTCGGTTTGTTCAGACCGCCATTTCGCTAATCGCTTGGCGAGCCCTGAGTCTGAAAGTGCGAGGATTGATGCCGCCAATAAAGCTGCATTTTTTGCGCCAGCTTTGCCAATGGCCAGGGTTCCAACGGGAACACCACCAGGCATTTGTACAATTGATAACAAGCTATCAAGCCCAGATAATGTAGAGCTTTGAACCGGAACGCCCAAGACCGGTAAATGGGTCATAGAGGCACACATACCGGGCAAATGCGCAGCGCCGCCCGCGCCAGCAATAATAACTTTGAAACCTTGGTCTTGGGCAGATTTTGCAAAATCAACCAATCGGTCAGGTGTCCGGTGTGCGGAAATGACTTTGGCCTCATATGAGATGTCCAACCCATCCAAAACATTGGCTGCATGTTCCATGGTGGGCCAATCGCTTGTTGAGCCCATTATAATCGCAATTTCAGATTCCATAATTTCTTGCCTTCGCAACCTCGTGGAAAGCGAGACAACATAACCACATGGACGCAATCGTCAAACCTCTATTGGCGTTTTCTTAAGATAGTGCGTGTAAAAATGCCTAGAATAGCGATGAGAATGGCAGATCAATGAGTTCCAGCAGGTTGAAACAAGGCCTTCAAGATTTCGAATCTTCAAAAAAGTTGCAATCCCATCAAGCTGATGCGGGTCTTTTGAAGGCCAATGCGCAGCTGACTGAGGAAATCACCTTATTGCGTTTACGGGTATTAGAGCTTGAACAAGCCGCCAATACAGACCCGCTTATTCCCATTTTTAATCGCCGCGCTTTATTAAGAGAGATTGAAAAAGCACAATCCGCCGCTGACCGTTATAAAATTGTCTCCACGCTGATCTTCTTTGATCTGAATGATTTCAAACGGGTCAACGATAAATATGGTCATCGTATTGGTGACAATCTACTTCTCAAAATTGGAAATGTACTGAAATCATCCGTTCGTGATTGCGATATGGTCGCGAGGCTGGGCGGCGATGAATTTGGTGTTTTACTATTCAAGACGGACCCCGAAATCGCAAAAATTAAGGCCGCCGCCCTATCCTGTCGTATCGCAGACCAACATGTTCTTTTCCCCGGAACCCGCGTTTCAGTCACCGCGGCCTGGGGTGTGGCTAGCTGCGATCCCAATAAAGCCGTTGAGCAAATCCTAGATCGGGCCGATCGGTCTATGTATCTGGACAAATATCAAAAGATCTAAATTTTTTGGTCCTTAGGTCTAATTGCTGACACCACTCCATCCGATCTACCCTTGGGTTTGATATGGTTCGACCTTCCAGAAAGTAATCGCTCTGTAAATGTCTTACTTGGAGCGATTTTAAGCCGCTCGATTAAAGTCTATTATGGTGCTAAACGCGGGCGTGAAAATTCTAAAGATAGAATTCTTCACACGGTAGGCATTGACAAACTCGACTTAACCGCAACGTTGCCAAGGATTATGATCTGAAATTCGTCTATTAGTTTACAGTGCAGTCTTTGATAGGGTCATTAATGCAAATTCAGAATAAAGCTTTACGTTCATATACGAAAATTCTCTTACCTTCTATTTTAGCGCTTCTTTTTTCAGCCTGCACACACGGCTCACAAAAGCATAAAACGTCTGTGCAAGAGATAAAAACCTCAGAAAATTTGCAGTCTTATGCTTGGCATGATGGCTCATCAGGCGGTGCTTATGGCATTGGCGAAGGTTGGAGTTTTGAAATTTTACCTGCTGAATACAAGGACGTCATTGAAACAATTCATTATGGCCCATCGACAAGCTTAGATATTATTCCAGCAGAATATGAGTGGGTAAAAGGAACGATAACAGGACCCAATGTTGTTAGGAGTCCCCGTATCAAACTGCATATAGTTCCTGGAGCTTTTGAAACAGTTAGTGAAACATATATCCTTAAACCCACGAAACCTCCATATAGTTTGATCCCTCCAGAGTATAACTCTGACGGTGATTTAGTTAGGAAAGCGGGGATTTTAGAGCATGAATTTGTCACACAAACAGCGACAAGGAAGGTTAGGGTTTTATCTTTTCCTGAGCGTATTTCAGAGGAGCTTGTAAGTTTCGAGCCCCGTGAAGGGTATACGCTATTAGAGATTAAACCTGCTGAGGTAAGAGACTTACCAAGGCCCCAGCAAAGCATCACAGTTACAAATTGGGAGGAGGTTCGTCCCATGCAGGTTGTTATTCGAAACCCCTATGGCGATACAGTTCACAATTTTAACAGCATGGATTTTTTCGCATTTCTGAGAGGTTTTGAGTAGGCAGGTTATTTCCGTTATTGGTGAGAATCTGGGAATCTCGAGCGGCCGTTTTTGGGCGTTTTAGGCCGTTGACGGCATGGCCTATTCGCCCCGATAGTGTTGAAAA
>CAYRMO010000038.1:0-24324 GCA_964425355.1 uncultured Algimonas sp.
TTCACGGCTCAGAATGGCGTCTCAAAATAGTCGAATAAATCAGAGAGCAATTTTACATTTGGGCGCTTGAACAACCGAACCCTCAGATACTCTCGGACCATTCTAATTGACTCGCCATATTAAACAGCAGCGTCTCTTGATACCTGCCATCACTGAATCTGAGTCATTTCCTGCCATACGATGAGAGTTTTATATGAGGCGATTTTAGGACGCTCGATCCCTGAGTTTCTCAGAACTTCCGGCGAAAAAATTTGGTTATTATTATTGACCGTTACCGCGCTCTAGGATGCGGCGCATTAACTGTTCTTGATCTTCTTTCGTTAAATTTTTACTGTTTTTTGCCAAGTCTCGAAGTTCTGGATCCAACAATTCCATGCGTTCGCTGCCTTGTATGAATTCGCAAGGATGAATCCTCTGTGTTTTATTCTGATACCCATTTTTCGGCGGTTGATTTCCTGCTTCTAAATCTGTAATCTCACTTATGGTGGCTGATATAATCATCTGACATTCTTTTTGCCCTTGCGCGAGAATTGCCGTAGATTTCGCCCATCTCGGCATATGAGTCATATTGCCCTGCCATAACTTAACTTTGTCACGCAAAAACATAGCTCTCTCACTCTTATTGTCTTTAATCGTCAAGGCATGTCTTAATCTGTAATTTTCAATTCTTGTGGAAAGGTCTCGAACGGAAACGCCGTCAATATACTTACCATACCTATTAATAAAATAGATAAAAGATTCTGAACGTGTTCGCCCATGTTTCCATGTCCCGCCAGCTAAGCTCGTTGTGGTATAGGCGGTCTTAGTATCCATACGTCGCTCAGCAATGTACATCTGAGCCTTGTTTTTATTTATGATAGAGCCGAAAAGAAATAGGCACTTTTCTTCAGACATTTCTACGAACGCTGGTTCCTCTTTATCCAGACATCGAGAAACAGTAGTATAGGCAAAAAAATCTCTCACGACTTGGAGTTGTTTCTTTGGGGGCAGAGGTTTTATCATCGCTTGTAGAGACGTATCCAAACTTGGTGCGGTAGAAGCATCTATGACCATTGTTGAATTATGGGCCCAAGAGGCTGGTTGTCCCGAGTTGGTATTTGAGAGTGGCGACGATGTTGACGGCCTTGGGTTTGAAGCCTGGATTGAGGGTCGTATCGAAGGTTGAGGGTTTATGGTATTTGGTGCTGCGGTCGGCAGGTTACTGGTGGTCGAAATGGACGCACTCGTTCCGTTCATGTCAAAATTATTAGGCTTCAAACTAAACTCAAAGAAGGCATTTACGATGGAACCCGTTACTAAGCGCGCATCATCTGTTAATAGCGCCATGCCTGTAGGACTTTGTAAATTCCAGTTTGAAAAATCTAAACCCGCTGTATTATTTCTTCCAAATCCACGACCTGCTAACTGGCCTGATTGGGCATGACGAATTTCCAGATATCCGTAACGCATTTTTCCCTTAGGGGCGGCTCTAGGACTATCAATCTGTTCGACATTTGAGAAACGACTAGCTCCTTGATCAAATTGTTCTTTGGAAAGCGTGCCAGCTTTTAGAATAAATTTGGCGGCAGCTTTATCTTTGGTCATTGTAAAACAATTCGAGATGTCAGCCATGGCTGAAATAAATCTTTCAGGATGTGCGCCTTTTGCTCTTATCCAAGTCGCCGATGATGCATTGATCATCACAGCTTGACCATAATTTTGACTGCATTTGGGAGGGTCTATTTGTAAGTCTTTGGCCTCAACCTGGACACTACTCAGTATTGTTCCAAAGAATAGGCTAGTAACAGATAACTGTTTCCACATATGACAACCTTTCAATACCCTCAAATTGAGTATTGCTAATTAAAGGATATTTGGCAAAACCTTTACTCTTAAACTCTAGGTTCGCTTGTGGTTGGAGTCAACGAGCGGCTTATTTTGTGTGCGATTTAAGCCGCACGCATATTTGCAGTTTTCGCGGTTCGATGAGTCAGTCCAAAACTGTAACAGCAAGTCAGTTCATCTGAAATCACTTGATAAAATTACATATCTTTCTTGATTTTAAATGTGTCCATTTCGTCGACCATTTTATGGACAAACTCTAATAGGCCATACGCGCTAACTCCAAAGTTTTGAACATAGAGTTCGCGAAGCAGTATGAAAGTGCTGTTTTTCAAAAAATAGAACGCCCGTTATCTCGGCGGCCATATTATTGGCATGCGCGGTTTTAACAATATTGACCATTTTGGTTTCGATTTGCTGAGGTTGAACCATCACGTCAGATACATAGGAAATCATATGCATTTTTTATTCCCCCGAGTTCTGTCTGGAGCTATTGCTACATTCTGACGCAGTCTAAACGCCTATAATTCGCGAATGCTAATCATAACTTGATTCAAAGGCTTGTATTTCCAAAATAAAGCGCCTTTTTCCTCCAGAACCGCGCGTACGGACTCCAAGGTCGTTTGTCTAACAGGCTTTCCCGCCTCAATTCTAACGATCGTCGCTTTATCGACCTCCGCGAGTGCAGCCAATTCACGAATACTCAGACTTACACCAACACGCGCCATACGAATATGGGTGGCTTCTAGCTTGGGAGCTGGATTGAGGAGTTGGTCATCCATACAATTATACGCCATTTCTGAACATAGACTTTATGCCGATTCACTGATTGGCGGCTTATACATTATAACCGTACATTGTACGAATGAAAAATTCACAAATTTTCGCGATATTTTGTCTCAAACTTTAGGTGCGCTATGCACCCGAGAGATGCTTTGTAGCTTTTGTTACATCATCTTGACGCATCAGACTTTCTCCAATCAGATAGCCTTGCGCGCCTTTCGTTGCGAGACGTAAGATGTCATCAGTCGTAAAAATTCCAGATTCTGCAATGAGCGTGCATGTTCTTGGCGTTAGCTCTGCCAATTTATCGAAAGTGTCCAATGAGGTTTCAAAATTTCTCAAATCGCGATTATTAATCCCAATCAAGCTTCCTCCCAATTGGATGGCGCGTTTGAGTTCCGTCTCGGTATGGGTTTCGATGAGAAAATCTAATCTCAGGTTTTTGGCTTCCTGAATGAGAGAGGCGGCGGTCTTATCACCTATCATGGCAAGTATGATCAATACGCAATCGGCCCCCAAAGCCGCGCTTTCAGCAATTTGAATGGGCTCAAGCATAAAGTCTTTACGCAAGATAGGGAGCTCCGTTGCTGCCCTAACTTGGGCAAAGATTTCATTGCTGCCTTGAAACCCAGGCGTGTCAGTCAGGACCGACAGACATGTCGCGCCACCAGCCTCATATGATTTTGCGATTTCGACAGGATCAAAATCCTCTCTAATCACACCTTTGGATGGACTTGCTTTCTTCACTTCACAAATCAGCGCCGGACCATTGGCCGTTCGAATTGAGGTTTCAAAACCACGTGGAGGTTTTAGTTTTGCGGCTCTCTCGCGCAAAGCCTCCAGCGACGTGTTTTGCTTCAGGGCTTTGACTTCATCTGACTTATAGCTGGCAATACGTTTTAAAACGTCTGGCGCATCCATTAATGTGCGTGTCATAATTTCACACCGGATAATTCGCATAAGCGTTTCAAGGCTAATTTTGCAAAACCGCTATCAATAGATTGGGTGGCTTTGACGATGCCCATGCCAATATTCTCGACTTGTCCGCAAATCATTAGGGCCGCACCTGCATTTAATGAGACGATATCCCGGTAAGGTCCCGTTTTTCCATCGAGAAGATCTGTTAGGGCCTGCGCGTTGGTCTCTGGCTCACCGCCTTTAATATCCTCTAACGTCGACAGCGAAATTCCAAAATCTTGCGGAGAAATTTCAAATGTTGCGACCTGTCCATTCCGAACTTCCGAAACAAGGGTCTTTCCCGTGATGGTTATTTCGTCCAAACCGTCTTCACCGTGAACGACCCAGGCACGCAATGTACCAAGTTCGGCCAAGGCATTCGCCATAGGTTCACGCCAGCTATCATCACAGACGCCAAGCAACATATGAGAGGCCCGGGCCGGATTACTCATTGGGCCAAGCATGTTAAAAAGCGTTCTGATCCCAATGGCTTTGCGGGCAGGGCCGACATGACGCATGGCAGGATGGTGGTTTGGGGCGAATAAAAAACCAATACCGGCCTCTTCAATACAGAGTTTTGCCGTTGCCGGGCTCATGCCAAGGTCGACGCCCAGTTTTGCAAATGTGTCGGCCGTCCCGGTTAAGCTGCTCGCGGCCCGATTCCCATGTTTGGCAATTTTTGCTCCGGCGCCCGCGCAAACAAGGGCCGTCGCGGTTGAGATCGACAGTGTGTGAAGCCCAGTCCCACCTGTTCCAACAATATCGAGAACATCAAAATCCAATTCAACAGGGATCATGTTTTCACGCATGACCTCCGTACCGACACGAAGTTCTTGCGCGGTCAGGCCGAGCATTTCGAGGCCTAACAGGAGTGCGCTGATTTGCTCGGAGTCGGCGTCGCCATTTAGAATGGTGGTCAAGGCCACGCGAAGCATATCGGGTGAGGGGCGCTCGCCGTTTCCTAGGCTTTGAAAAATGGATTTATCGAGGCTCATTTCATACCTGCAATTTGCAGGAAGCGTCCAATCAATGCATGTCCATTTTCTGAGGCAATCGATTCCGGGTGAAATTGCAAACCGTGCACGGGGCGTGTTTTATGATGAAGACCCATTATCTCACCGTCTTCTGTCCAAGCATTAATATGCAATGTTTCGGGGAGCGTTTCACGCTCTACAGACAAAGAGTGATAGCGGGTTGCCTTAAACGGGCTCTCAAGGCCTTCAAATAGACCCGTTCCATCATGGAGAATGGGCGAGACTTTGCCGTGCATGATTTCTTTGGCGCGGATAACTTTGCCGCCAAAGGCCTGACCGATACTTTGTTGGCCCAGACATATACCTAATATCGGGAGATCTGCTGGGGCCTCCTTAATCAGGTCGAGACATATCCCAGCTTCATTTGGCGTGCAGGGGCCAGGCGAAAGTAAAATAGCTTTAGGGCTCATGGCCAGGGCCTGGTCGACGCTAATGTCGTCATTTCTGACAATATGGGTTTTCGCGCCTAATTCCTGAGCGTAATGGACAAGATTATAGGTAAAGCTATCATAATTATCGATGACGAGGAGCATTAGCTATTGCCTCCAAATCGAACGGATTGTTCCGCAGCTCTAAACAGGGCCGCCGCTTTATGTAAAGTTTCTTCAAACTCCAATTGTGGAACACTGTCCATGACAATGCCAGCGCCAGCTCGAACATGTAACGTTCCGTCTTTAACGATCCCCGTGCGAAGCGCGATCGCCGTATCCATATCGCCAGTTACGCTAATATATCCGACAGCGCCGCCATATATTCCACGTTTTTCAACTTCTAATTCATCGATGATTTCCATGGCTCTGACTTTGGGCGCGCCGCTGACCGTGCCAGCTGGGAAACCTGCAAAGAGGGCGTCTAACGTGTCGAGTTCGTCGCGCTTATCGCCTTCGACATTCGAGACAATATGCATGACATGGCTATAGCGTTCTATGGTGAAGCGCTCGGTCACACGAACGGATCCGGCTTTCGCAACCCGTCCAACATCATTGCGGCCGAGGTCAAGCAGCATGAGGTGTTCCGCGCATTCCTTCGGATCGGCTAAAAGATCTTTTTCTAGTGCGATATCCTCAATTTGTGTTTTCCCGCGCGGGCGGGTTCCGGCGATGGGTCTAACAGTTACAACACCGTCTCTTAGGCGCACCAGAATCTCGGGACTGGATCCAATGATTTGATGATCTTCGAAATCTAAAAAATAAAGAAAAGGAGACGGGTTCATTCGCCTTAGGGATCGATAAAGCGCAAATGGAGATGCGGGTAAAGGCGCAGATAGGCGCTGCCCAATGACCACCTGAAAAATGTCGCCAGCTAAAATATAGTCTTTGGCTTTTTTAACCCGTGCGCCAAAGGATGAGGCATCCGTGCCGAGTGAGGGTGATAGGTTTGGAATCCCAACATCGCGACTGACAGTGGCAGATAAGGGCAGGGACAGGTCCTGGGCAACGCGCTCTATGCGTTTGCAAGCCGTGTCAAAGTCGCCGCCTTTATCCAATGGCGAGCCAATAATAATTTCTTGAGCGACTTGATCAAAAATACAAACAATTCGAGGGCGGACCATAATTGCATCGGGTGTTCCGATTGGATCATGCTTCGCATTGGAGAGAGTTTCGACTTGCCTCACCATGTCATATCCAAGATATCCAAATAGGCCAGCGGCCATAGGTGGGATGACATCCGGAAGATCGAATGAGGTTTCATTTTGTAGTCGACGAAGTGCATCAAGCGGGTTTCCGTCGCAATTTTCAAAGGTGCCGCCATTTCGCGAGACTTCACTTGTTTTGCCCAGGCTCCTCCAAATTATATCCGGATCAAACCCAAAAAAACTATAGCGTCCTCTTTGTTCGCCGCCCGTAACGCTCTCAAATAAAAACGCATAAGGTTTCCCATGGGCGGCTTTCAGGAAAGCCGAAACGGGGGTGTCAACATCATTGACAACGCGCGTATATACCAACTGAGCACAAGAGCGGTCATAAAGTTCGCGGTCTGGAAAAAATTTTAGTGACACAGAGTTATTCTACGTTGTCAACGCCCATAATTCGATTGATTTCCGCGTCGTAAACCAACAATTTATGTTCTTTCAAAATATCCTGACGATAGGCAATCTGAATGTCGCGACTGATCTCGGCGGCGATATTTCTTTGCCGGCTCTCTAAGATTTCTCCTGCAACCCCATCGCTATTTGGAAGGATCTTGTCCAAACGGGCAATCTCGTAGGTCTCAGCTTGTGCGCCGACTCCGCGGGCAACTTCGCCCTCAGAAGATGCTAGCAATTCTACAACAACGGAGCCTGCAATATCACGAGGCGGGTTAGATCTAGAAATGCCACGCTCTCGAATAGTCGCCGCATCCCCTAACTCTTCGGCGATGTCTTCTAGTGAACGGTCAGAGCCAAGTTCCGCCGCGAGGGAAACGCCACGCTCATTTAAGGCTTTTTGAATTTCTTCGGACATCCAACGCTCTGTGACGTCCTCTCGTATGTCGTCCAAGGGTTTAAGTTGGCTATCAATCACGTCTGTGACGCGGAAGATAACGGCGCCCTTGTGAACGGTCTCATAAATGTCCGAGTCAAGGCCGATATTTGCGGTAAAAATATCCCGCAGCAAATTGTCATCGGATGCAATGCCTGGAATGAACGCGCTGCCCGCTAGGTTCAAACCATCCTGCGTCGTCCCACTCCGATCAATAAAATCATAACTTTCCATCGAAAGACCAAGGTTAGTCGCTATCTCTTCGATTGTTTTATTTTCAAGTAAAAGGTCGTCAATGGAATCCTGGAGATCAAAGATTTGATCTTGTGCTTTGTCCAGACCAATCTCATTTCTTATTTCAGATTCGATTGCTGAAAATTGCGGCGTTGTACCAGGTGTAATCTCTTGTACGAAGACGGCGTCCCATCCTGCCAAACTATTTCCTACGACGTTTGCTTCACCCGTTTCTAGCGAAAAAGCGAGGTCGTCAGTTGGCGTGCTAATAATGGTTTCTGGACCTATGTCTTCGTAAACATCTGGTGCCAAAAGCCCCAGGGACGCGACAATAAGCTCTGGGTCTTCTCCTGCACTTAACCGATCCGCAGCATTCTTGGCCGTGGCCTCATCGCTTGCATTTATAACAATCACGTCACGCGTGGATGAGGTTCCGAGGATGCCAGCATCTACACGCCTGTCAAATTCATTTTTAACTTCTTCTTCGGTTACCTCAAGGTCAGGGACAAAATATTGAGGTTCAAGTCTTATCATTGTGACTTTTCGATATTCAGGTGCGGTATATCGCGCTCCATTTGTTTCTATATAGGCTTGTAGGGTTTCATCGTCTGGTGTTTCAGGCGTGGGCACGGCGTCTTTATTAAGTGTCAATACCGTGGCTTTTCTCTGTTCTAATACATAGTTGAAATATCGCTGAGCGTAGCCCGAAGGCGCTTGGATTCCACCAGTAATGGCTTCCGTAATTTGTTCGCGTCTAATATTGTGTAAAATATCTTCCTCAAATTCTTCTTCTGTCAAATTATTTCGAGCAAGCGTAACTTGATAGGTGTCTTCATCAAACTCGCCGGTGATTGCGTTCTGAAAAACAGGGAAGGATTCTATGAAATTTTTGGCGTCGCGGTGGTTTACCCCGATTCCAAGATCATCGGCGTCTTTCTCAATAGCGAGTCTGAGCTCATATTCTGCGAGAATTTCGCTGTGAATGCCTTGACGGTAAGCCTGTTCATTTGTGAGGCCTTCACCTCTTTGAACGGCAATATCTCTCAAACGTCTTCGAAGATCATTGTCAAACTCTCTGGTTGATACGCTTTCATCGGCGACACTGATGACAGCATTTCTTACACCTGGCTTAAATGCGTCTTCTACGCCCCAGATGGCAAAAGCGACCACCAGTAATCCGATCAGGATAAGAACGGAATAATTCTTGATTTTTGCACCGATGCTTTCAGCCATTATTAAGTCTCAACATTGCTTCAATAAGTGACCCTTTAACCTTGCTTATAAGCGCTTACAAGGGGCGCTTTCTCTTGCTTTTGAACTCGAATCCTCTCACATGGGGTAACATAGTTTTTTGGATGTCATATGGCCGAACCGCTCCGAACTTTGATCGCTGCAAATTGGAAAATGAATGGTAATGCATCGTGGTTCGATAAACCCGTGCAATTTGACCGAGCTTTTCCGCAATCTGATCGCGAATATCTGGATATTCTAATCTGCCCGCCAGCGCTGTATATAGAATCTATGCACAATGTTGCGCGACAAACAGGCGTGTTTCTTGGAGCACAAGACTGTCATGCCGAGGTAAAAGGGGCTTATACAGGCTCGATATCTGCGGAAATGCTCGAGAAGGCAGGTGCAAGCCATGTTATCCTTGGCCATAGTGAACGGCGGGCCGCAGGCGAGTCAAATAAGCTCGTGAAAGCAAAGGCACAGGCCGCAAAACGCGCGGGTCTTACTCCCATCATATGTGTGGGAGAAACAGAGGCGCAGCGTGACAAAGGGGATGCAATCAAAGTTGTACTCGCACAACTAAAGGGATCTGTGCCAAAGCTAGATGATTATGTGGTCGCCTATGAACCGGTTTGGGCCATAGGGACGGGAAAGGTTCCGTCTTTAGAGGATATTTCCGAGGTTCATGATGCTATTAGAGAGCATGCGGGGGATCACGTGCGTGTTTTATATGGTGGATCAGTCAAGCCAGCCAATGCAAAAGCCATTCTCGCGCTCCAGAATGTCAATGGCGCGTTGATTGGTGGGGCGGGTTTAAATATGCTAAGCTTGGCAGAGATCGCGAAAATATCGCCAAAACCCAAATAGCCACAAAATATATCTTATCAGGGTTATTCCTTAATATTTGTAGTTAACGAATCTCTAACGGCTTTAAGGGCAAGATTGGATTATCGAATCAATCTTTCTTGGCCGAGGTCTTATGCGTATTCTGTCATTGCTATCCGCAACAATTTTACTCGCTTCCCCTGCTTTTGCAGCAGATATTGGCGTGTATCGACCTGGCATCCCATATGGTAGCGCAGTGGCCGGAAGTGCAGACGTTTGCGACCGTCAATGTTCTGGCGATGCCCAGTGCCGCGGTTGGAATTATGTGAAAACCAATCCAAGAGCTCCTGGCGTTTGCGAGTTTTTGTCATCGGTTTCGACCCCAATTCCATCCAAAATCTCGATTTCGGGTGAAGGATTTGGCTCTGGACTCGTATCGCCTAGCTTAACAGCTGGTGGAACAAATACGATAAGGGTGGGAACGCCTGTTCAACCCACCGCACCACAGACAAACTTGAGTAAAACAGCATCGCCTCGCCTTGCAAATCAAGGCAATAGGCGTGTCGTGAGGCAAGCTGTGCCGCAACGCCTGCCGGCGCAAAGGGCCTCAACCCGGAAAATTGAAAATCAAAGCCTGACCGCCCAGCAAAACCGTTTTCGACAAGCGCAACACGGCGTGCAGCCAATATCACGCCCGCAGCAGATCGGGCCGAATGCCTTTGGCCGGCGCAATTTCCCGCATATTTTAGATGGGAGTGCGCCCAATCCGCAAAATTTCTCTACAAACCCCGGAGTTGTACAACAGCCCGCTCAACAGCAAAGGCCTGTTCAACAGCAAAGGCCAGTTCGACAGCAAAGGCCAGTTCAACAACAATATCAACGGCCTCAGCAGCGCCCCGTTCAGCAAGCTGTGCCGGGGCCTCAGGCTTTGCAAAACCAAGGCGGACGTCGTCAAACCGGACCTCGGAATGCTTACCCAGCACAACAAGCGCCTGTGCAACAACAATATAGCTCGGTTGCGCCACAGCAATATAGCTCTGTTGCACCAGGGCGAATTGATACGCGCCCCGCCATTGGAGTCCAGATTCCTGCCTCGCAGTCCATGGCCAAACGTTCAGTTGTTAAAGCGTCAAATGAACCAATTGTGCAGCCGACGAATCCAGTCGCCCTTACGCGAGAGCAGGCGGGACAGAGTTTATATGGTCGGCTAAATGATGATATTAGAACATCTCGGTCAAGTCGCTCGCAAACCGCCAATGGAGGACAAAATACCCCTCCGGTGGGTGCCGCGCCTACAATTCCAGTTGAGTCTGAGCCATTAGAGGTTTTAGCCGGCGGGCTTTAGATATTAAGGCGAAGCTATTTTAAATTTCTAAATTTCAGGCCCTTTGAAAGCGCTAGAAGTGACAATCTGAACCATCCAAACATGACGAATAAGGGAAAACAGACGATCATAGCCCTTAAAAAAGCGTCAGCCATCAATCGATTATCAAACTGTAACATAAATAGTGTTTCCGAGCCGCCGGAAAAGGCGGCGATGAAGGCTAGAAACACCCAAATACCAGCCCAATAAAAACGAATGAGTTCATTTTTGAACTTAAATGCGGTCGCAGGAACAAATAAAAGTGTTACAAACCCAACCGTAATGGCAAACATTATAAGTGGTGGCAGGAATTGTATCATTCTGACGCACTTTCAGATCTAAAAGTTTCTCTCTAACCCTTTCATTTCAAGGTGCGTGCCGTTTTACTTGCATCAGCTTCTTTCTTTGGTTGTCAGAAATCTTAGATCCGGATTTTTTTCCTGCGCATAGCCGACATCCCATGCGGATTTTGCCAAAAAGACGGGTGCGTCATCAATATCAGTTCCTGTCGTCATCATGTTTTTATCGACAAAGGCTTTTACGATTGCGGGGTCGTCAGACGCTAGCCATCGTGCCGTTTGGTAGGGCGGGGCTTCGAATGTTACGTCGAGACCATATTCGGTTTTGATCCGTTCGCGCATTACATCGATTTGAAGTGAGCCGACGGCGCCTACGATCATGTCCGACCCAAAATTAGGTCTAAAGAGCTGAGTTACACCTTCTTCAGCCAAGCTTTCTAAGGCTTTGCGTAAATGTTTGGCTTTGAGTGGGTCTTTAAGCTGAGCGCGCCTCAAGATTTCGGGTGCAAAATTTGGAATGCCGGCAAAAATGACTTTCCCACTTTCAGATAGGCTGTCACCAACACGCAAGGCTCCATGATTAGGAATGCCGATCACATCACCCGCATAGGCATTTTCTGCGAGTTCACGGTCCTGGGCAAAGAATAGAATAGGGTTATGAACTGATATGGTCTTATTTTCGGCCGTCTTTAACTTCATACCGCGCTTAAACTCACCTGAACACATCCTCAGAAATGCCACCCGGTCACGATGGTTCAAATCCATATTGGCTTGGACTTTAAAGACAAATCCCGCAACTTCCTTGCCTGATGGTTCCATAATAACGTCTTGTCCGGCCTTTTTGGCTGGCTCAGATTGCGGGGCAGGGCAGAACTCTGCCAGCGCATCAATAAGCTCACGCACGCCAAATTTTCGTAAGGCGCTGCCGAAATAGACTGGCGTCATGTGACCCTCGCGGAAGGATTGCTCATTGAAGTCCGGATATTCTTTGGCGAGTTCTTGTTCTTCTAGGAACTCTTCCAAAAGCTTATCATCGCCAAACATGTCACCAATCGAATTCCCATCCAATTGTGTAAGTTGATGTTCACCGCCATCTTCGGGTTTTACAAAATTTAGAAATTCATTTGTTCGCAGATCAGCGACGCCTTTAAAGCGTCGACCAGACGCAGCCGGCCATTGCATGGGTACGACATCCAGGGCCAGCTTGTCTTCGATTTCTGCGATAATATCAAACGGGTCTTGACCTTCACGGTCGAGCTTGTTGACGAAGGTAATGATTGGAATGTCTCTGAGGCGACAGACCTCAAATAGCTTTAAAGTTTGAGGCTCAATACCTTTGGCAACGTCGAGGACCATAACTGCGCAATCCGCCGCGGTGAGCGTGCGATAAGTATCTTCAGAGAAATCCTCATGGCCAGGCGTGTCGAGGAGGTTAAAAATCAGATCTTTATGCTCAAAGGTCATGACCGAGGACGAAACAGAAATTCCGCGTTCTTGCTCAATTTTCATCCAATCCGATTGCGTCCGGCGCGCTTCACCCCGCGCTGCAACCCGACCCGCCGCATGGATCGCACCAGCCGACAGAAGCATATTTTCTGTCAATGTGGTCTTACCCGCATCCGGATGAGAGATGATAGCAAAGACGCGACGTCGTTTGGGTTCAGTTTCAAGGGCTTTAGACATGTCGGCGCGGATAGAGGGTAGGGCGGATGCTGGCAAGTGATAAGGGTGGGAAAACAATAAATGTCATAATGACAATTAATGCTTGACTTATAATTGTCAGTATGACAAATAATAATCAACAAGGAGATTATATCATGGCTGTCACGCTATTTGATAAAGAAAACAAGCTACTTCCGGTGAGCTTTCTGGGCTTTTCTGGGGGGGAGCGTCATGTTCAATTGGGGGAGTTTGCCCAAGTCGACAATTTTATGATCCGGGCAAACCTTCGAAAAACGGACGACGTTTTTGATTTGCTTTTGCTTGCCGATGCTTTGAACGCAGAATTTGAGACACCATGCCTCAATGTTGAAATTCCTTATCTGCCTTATGCACGCCAAGATAGGGTTTGCGCGAAAGGGCAGGCCTTTTCTTTAAAAGTCATGGCGGATTTATTGAAGCACATTCAGGGTTTGGACAAACTGGTTGTTTGGGATTGCCATAGTCCGGTAGGCATTGATCTTACGGGTGCGCTAAATGTACCTGCCGAAGATATAATGAAAGCGGATGAAGCGTTTCTTGCGCTTATTAATGCGCCCGATAGTGTTTTGATATGTCCAGATAAGGGCGCGGTAAAACGCACACAAAATATCGCGATGAATTTGGGTCTCGATGCGCCATTGCCTATTATATATTGTGAAAAAGTTCGTGATCCTGGGACAGGGCAAATTCTACGAACGGATGTCAAAGCAGATGACCTGGCAGGTAAGACCGCAATCATCACAGATGATATATGTGATGGTGGTTTTACCTTCATCAAGATCGCCGAAATTCTAAAAGAAAAACATGTCGACCAAGTCGTCCTATTTGTCACGCATGGGATTTTTAGCAAAGGCCTAGATGTCTTTGACGGCTTGATAGATCGTGTCATCACAACTCCCAGCTTCCCGCATGAAGATGACTCTCGATTGACGGTTATCCCATTTGCATTTGACTTTAATACTTAGCGCCAAACCATAGGAGAGTGCTATGAAAATCAATCCTTTAACAGCCATTGACTTTTACAAAGCTGACCACCGTCGCCAATATCCGGAGGGGACGGAATATGTTTATTCCAATTTTACGCCACGCTCTAGTCGCTTGGCGCCCGTTATTGATGGATATGATGACAAAATTGTCTTTTTTGGCCTTCAGGGTTTCATCAAAAATTTCTTGGTAGAGACATGGAACGAGGCCTTTTTCGCACGCCCCAAAGCCGAAATTGTCGGTGAGTATAAAGCTCGTATGGATGTTGCATTGGGAAAAGATACAATCCCGACAGACCATATCGAAGCCTTGCATGATTTGGGATATCTCCCGATTAAAATTAAAGCTCTCCCAGAGGGTAGTCGGGTCAATATCAAGGTTCCAGTCTTTACGTTGATCAATACAAAACCAGAATTTTTCTGGCTAACCAACTATCTGGAAACCAGCATGAGTGCCGGGCTTTGGAAATCTTGCGCTACCGCAACCATTGCCTATGAATATAAGCGTTTGCTCAAAGCGGCGGCCATAAAAACAGGTGTGCCTTTGGACGGGATTGCGATCCAGGCCCATGATTTCAGTTTTCGCGGTATGAGCGGTATTGCTGACGCGGTTCAAAATGGCTCTGGCCATCTCACAAGTTTTATCGGCACAGATACTGTCGCTGCGATCGATTATCTCGAAGCGTATTACAATGCAGACGGCGTGATTGGTGTCTCTGTTCCAGCAACAGAACATAGTGTTATGTGTATGGGTACCAAGGATGACGAGATCGAAACTTTCCGGCGATTAATCGAAGATCTTTATCCGAAAGGCATCGTCTCTATCGTCAGTGATACATGGGATTTTTGGCAGGTTATTACCGAGTTTGCGGATAGGCTCAAAGATAAAATTCTGGCGCGGCAGCCTAATGAGCTAGGTCTGGCCAAAGTTGTGTTTCGTCCGGATAGTGGTGATCCTGTCAAAATCATCTGTGGCGATCCAGACGCGCCTAACGGCAGTCCGGCCTATAAAGGAGCCGTTGAATGTCTCTGGGAGATTTTTGGCGGAACCGAGACAGATGCTGGATATAAAGTTCTCAATGAACGGGTCGGTTTGATTTATGGCGATAGTATTACGCTGGAACGTGCTGACCTCATCCTTAATGGTCTGATGGCCAAAGGGTTTGCCAGCAGCAATATCGTCCTTGGGATTGGAAGCTATACCTATCAATATATGACACGTGACAGCTTTGGTTTCGCGATGAAAGCGACCTGGGGCCAAGTCAATGGTGAAGGGCGCAGTATCTTCAAAGACCCGATCACGGATAACGGTTTAAAAAAATCTGCAAAAGGTCTGCTGCGTGTTGAGCGCGAGGGAGATGATTTTATTCTCTATGACGAACAAACGCCTGAGCAAGAAGAAGGCGGAGCCTTTGTAACGGTTTTTGAGGATGGCAAGCTCTTAGTCGATGAGACGCTTGAAAACATCAGAGCTCGTCTTGCCTAACGATGCTTTCTTTAGCGGGACATAGGCAAGATATCTGGACGATTGAGGGCTTTATGAGTCCTCAAAAATGTCAGGATATGATCGGGTTTAGTGAGGAAAAAACCTATCAGCCCGCTACGGTTACAATGGGCGATAGTCGTCGACTTTTATCTGGAGTCCGAAATAATGACCGATTGATTTTTGACTATGCGCCCTTGGCAGAGCGCTTGTTTTTGGAATTGAGTCCCTTGCTGCCTGAGATTGATAACATGCAAGCTAGCGGGTTGAACGCGCGTTTTAGATTTTATCGATATGGTCCTGACCAAAGATTTAAACGCCATCGCGATGGACGGGTGAATATCGATGGGCGCGAAAGCCGGCTGACGTTTATGGTCTATCTAAATGATGGTTTTGAAGGCGGAGAGACCAAATTTGACGATGTGATGATCAACCCAAAGCAGGGAATGGCTCTCATATTCGTCCATGAATTGAAACATGAGGGTTTGCCCGTAACCATGGGACGAAAATACGTTTTGAGATCGAATGTATATTATGGGTAAGCGTATCTATATAGATATGGATGATGTTCTTTGCGATTTCAAATCAGCTTTTGAAACTCACAAAAAACGTTTTCCTGAACTCCAATATCCACAAAGTCGAGAGGGGTTCTTCAAAGGACTTGCGCCAATCGACGGAGGCCTAACCGTCATGGAATGGCTTTATGCAGGACCTGATTTTGACCCTTATATTTTAACAGCCCCATCTGTTTATAACCCGCTTTGTTATACTGAAAAAAGGCTTTGGGTTGAAGATCATCTGGGGTTTGATTGGTGCCACCGCCTAATCCTCAGTCCAAACAAGTCTCTATTGATTGGCGATTATTTGATCGATGATCGCGATCAAGGGCATGGGCAGGATGAATTTAAGGGGCAGCTTATTCAATTTGGAACAGAACAATTTCCAGATTGGGCTAGTGTGTCAAAATACCTAAGGGATTTAACATGATCTTGGACAATTTAAAAATCATATCTACGAACAATAATTTATCTTTAATTGAGGTGACTAAATATGCTGGAAGTTAAAAACATATATGAAAAATTATCATCAACCGATGTTTCGTCCTTAAACATGTCCCTTGGAGATGTTCATGCTAGGGGATTATTTTCCTTGGTTTTCCATGGTAAAAAAGCAGGTCGCTTAACAAGAGCTTATCTGGCCAATCGCAAGGTGAAAGCCTTTGACGCCCAGTTTCATTCGCATACTTATGATTTGAAAATAACGGTGATCAAAGGACGTGTGATACATCATGTCGCCAAAACACTAAATGCCCCAATACCTGGCGCGCTTACCATACCCGCCTATAAATATAGGAGCCCTCTTAACGGTGGAAGTGGAGAATTATCATATTCACATGAACAATTAATATTGATGGAAGAATATATTATTCCGCCTGCTGCAACGGTATATTTGAACCATAAAGATATTCACACAGTATCTTGTTCAAAGGGTGCGATTTGGGTTGTTGAGGAATTAGGCTTTCAGGCAAAGGAAGCGATAACACTGGGGTCGCCATTCTACCTGGATGATTTATATAGGAAACCTGAGCAATTTGAGATTAATCACAACTACCAAAAATTAAGGCGTGTGACTCAAAAACTTGTTCAAGATCATGCCTTATGTGCGGCGTAGGCCATAGGCAAGAATGGGTGAGCTTTTATGTCTAACTCGCAGCCTGTAACTGAAAAAGAATTTCTAAAAACCTATAACGTCAAAGACTTTGATGTTCCGTTGTGCTCGGTGGATATTGCTATTCTGGCTGTAGAGGAGGGCGAGTTAAAGGTGCTGC
The DNA here is from genome assembly GCA_964425355.1 of uncultured Algimonas sp. Lineage (GTDB taxonomy): Bacteria > Pseudomonadota > Alphaproteobacteria > Caulobacterales > Maricaulaceae > Litorimonas. The sequence goes on from CAYRMO010000038.1 coordinate 17,004, forward strand.
TTGTGGAACGACAAGCGCATCCCCATAAAGGTCGCTGGGCGTTGCCAGGTGGGTTTGTTGATTTGAAAAATGACAAAGCTATAGAACAGACGGCGGCTCGAAAATTGTTTGAAAAAACCGGTGTGAAATCCCCATATCTCGAGCAGGTTGAAACCATTGGAAATACAGTTCGTGATCCGAGAGGCTGGTCTATAACAGTTCTTTATTTTGCGCTTGTAGATTTCAATATGATCGGAGATGTGATAGGCGCAGAACCCTTAAAATGGTGCGGTGTTGATAGCGTTTTATTGGAAGACATGGCTTTCGACCACAAAGATCTATTGTCGCGGGCTTTAGACAGGTTGAAAAATAAAACACGTTATACGGCCTTACCCATCAGCTTGATGCCCGATGTTTTTACCCTAAGCGAATTGCAATATCTTTATGAGGTTATTTTAAATACTCGAATTGAACCAAAGTCATTTCGACGACGCCTGGAGGCTTCAAAAATTCTTGAAGACACGGGTCAAATGCGACCTACATCCCGTCGCCCTGCTGCCCTGTATAAGCGTTCAGAGCTTTTCATGGATGATTATATTTTTCCTGGTTTGCTCATGGCGAAATAGGGTTTTAACCCCATTTGAGGCCTCATTTCTCCAAAAATTTTTATAAATTCGTTCTTATTAATTAGATTGTAACTTGCAACTTTCCCGAATGCGCTTATGTTTTTTCTACAAAAAAAGAGATTTTTTATGCGACATTTTCTAACAACATTCTTAATTTCAGCGGGCTTATCCTTTTCGTTTATCCCATCACCAAGCTTTGCGAAAACGCCGCCAGAAGTCCTTGAGCCCTATAAAAAATATACATCTGCACTAGAAAGTAACAACAAGAAAAAAGCGGCCATATATGCGTATCACGCTTGGGAGGCAGCTGAGAATTTGATTGGTGACGCAAAAATAACAGGTGATCTTGCTCAGAACTTTTCTTTGCTCAAGCCAAGAAACCTTGAAAATAAATCTGCCGACAATTTTGTTAAACAAGCCTTTGAACGCTCGATTGAACTTGCAAAATTTCACGAAAGCGATGCGGAAGTCATTGAGGTACAGCGTCGCGTAGATTTTTTAAATTGGGTTGCAGGTAGAAATATAAGCGTAGGTAACGCTTACAGCCTATGGTCCTTGGAAAAACGTATTGATGAGCTAGGATTAAATGGCTCAACCTTTCATGCGGAATGCAAAGCTTTGACAGCGCAAAATTATTTCACAAAGAAAAATTGGAGTAAAACCATTGAACTTGGCGAGGAAGCGTTAACGATATTCAACTCGTCCGATGATGGTGTTGTCTCTTACCTCCGCTATGTGACGCCAGTTTATCTCGCCTTAGCATATGAGGAAAAGAAAGAAAATATTACGGCAGCGCTGACCTATCAGAAATTAATAATGGATCTAGATGCACATAGTGCGCATGACAATGATGTGAGCGGGAGAGCTTACGCGGAATGGCTACGCCTTCGGGACGAGGTCTTAAAAGGAAACTCACAAGATCCAAGATTACAGTCCATCCGAGAGTTTAGAGTACCAGATGGCAGAACCCAGGAACTATCACCACTAGTGAGACAGCCTCCGGTGTTTCCAAGGTCATTTTCAAGAGGTTCAAAATCAGGGGCGGTGAAAGTCTTATTTGATATTGATGCGGAAGGCTTTGTAATTAACCCTAAAATTGTGGCATCAACAAATAAGGCGTTACACAATCCGTCTTTTGAAGCGATCAAAGGTTGGCGATACACACCAAATATTCCTCTGAAGGAACGCCAAGGCATTCAAACAAGGATTAGATTTGATCTCACGAGCGAAACGGGGCGAAAACTCCCCGTGGCCGAAATGAAGTCCAGAGGATGAGTCGTTTTTAGGCTATTTGGAGCTGACCTTAAACGCTTCATTCAAGTATCGGTTTCAAAAACCGTCCGGTCCAACTTTCTGCGACTTTGGCGATCTCTTCCGGCGTGCCTATCGCCACAATCTGGCCCCCGCCATCTCCGCCCTCTGGGCCAATATCAATAATATGATCTGCGGTTTTGATGACATCTAGATTATGTTCGATGATGATCATGGTATTACCTGTACCCACCAATTCATTGAGGACAGTCAGGAGCTTATTGACGTCTTCGAAATGAAGGCCTGTTGTGGGTTCATCTAGAATATAAAGTGTTTTACCTGTCGCGCGTTTTGAGAGCTCTTTAGCCAGTTTAACGCGCTGTGCTTCGCCACCTGATAGAGTTGTCGCTTGTTGTCCAACTTTGAGGTATCCTAAGCCAACACGTTGTAGTGTGACCATTTTATCTCGGATTGGCGGGACAGCTTTGAAAAAATCGGCGGCTTCTTCCACAGTCATGGCCAATATATCTGCGATTGATTTTCCCTTGAATTTTATCTCGAGCGTTTCGCGATTATAGCGGGCACCTTTACAGACATCGCACTCAACATAAATATCCGGGAGGAAGTGCATTTCGATCTTGATCACGCCGCCGCCTTGACAGGCCTCACAACGTCCGCCTTTGACGTTAAAGGAGAAGCGGCCCGGCTTATAGCCGCGTGTTTTGGCTTCGGGCAGGCCTGAAAACCAATCCCGGATAGGTGTAAACGCGCCCGTATAGGTTGCTGGATTAGAGCGTGGTGTTCGTCCAATAGGTGATTGATCGATATCGATGATCTTGTCGAGCCGATCCAGGCCCTCAATAGAGTCATAGGCCATAGGTGTGACCGAGGATCTATTTAAAGTGCGGGCGGCGGCTTTATACAGGGTTTCAATTGTCAGTGTTGATTTTCCGCCGCCCGATACGCCGGTCACACAGGTCATAAGTCCCAGGGGGAATTCTACTGTGACATCTTTGAGATTATTGCCGCGTGCGCCTTTAATGGTGATTGTTCGGTCTTTATTAAAGGTCCGGCGTTTTTCAGGAATGGCAATTTCTTTTTTACCAGTGAGATATTGCCCGGTAATGGATGACTTGGCCTTCTTGATTTTTGCGGGCGTTCCGGCCGCAACAATCTCTCCGCCATGTACGCCCGCTTTGGGACCCATATCGACAACATAATCAGCGGTTAGGATGGCTTCCTCGTCATGCTCGACGACGATCACTGTATTTCCGAGGTCTCGAAGATCCTGCAAGGTTTCGAGCAGGCGCGCATTATCTCTTTGATGTAGGCCAATGGACGGCTCATCCAAGACATATAAAACGCCCGTCAGTCCCGACCCAATTTGAGACGCAAGACGAATGCGCTGGCTTTCACCGCCGGACAAAGACCCGGAGCCGCGGCCCAATGTCAGGTAATCCAGTCCGACGGAATTCAGAAATTTCAACCGGTCCAGAATTTCTTTCAGGATACGTTCCGCAATTTCCATTTGTTTTGGAGATAGAGAGGTCCGAAGCCGCTCAAATCTGTCATAGGCTTCGCGAATGGATAGGTCGGCCGGAACTGAAATATCCATATCTGCAACGCGGACAGATAAAGCCTCGGCACGAAGACGTTTCCCGCCGCAACTCTCACAGGTTGCATCTGACATATATTTAGAGAGTTCTTCACGCACCCATGTCGAGTCTGTTTCGCGGTAACGTCGATCCAGATTTGGGACGACGCCTTCAAAGGGCTTTTTGGTTTTATAGCTGCGATTGCCGTCTTTATACTCAAATTGCACCGATGTGCCGCCCGTTCCGTAGAGGACGATAAATTTGGCATCATCAGACAGCTTTGCCCAGGGTGTACTGGTCTTGAATTTATAATGTTTCGCCAGGGCTTGCAGGGTTTGCATATAAAGGCTGCTCGGCGTTTTGGACCAGGGCACGATCGCGCCGCCTTCGAGACTGCGGGATGCATCTTGAATGATCAGTTGCTCATCGAATTTGAGTTCCTTACCCAAACCGTCACAAGCCGAACAAGCACCTTGAGGGTTATTAAACGAAAATAATCTGGGTTCAATTTCAGCGAGGGTAAATCCGGAGACAGGACAGGCAAATTTTGCCGAGAATAATATACGATCGGCTGTTGTCGCGTCTTCGGCGACCGCGAGTCCATCCGCAAGACCAAGCGCTTGTTCAATCGAATCTGCGAGGCGCGTTTCCAGACCGTCTCGGACAACGACCCGGTCGACGACGACATCTATGTCATGTTTGAATTTCTTATCCAGCTCCGGAGCATCTTCGATCCGGACGATCTCACCATTGATTTTGGCGCGCTGAAAGCCAAGGCGCATATATTCGGCCAGATCTTTCTTAAACTCACCCTTACGGTTCCTTACAACGGGTGCCAGAATATAGAGCTTGGTGCCTTCATCTAACGCCATAGTGCGGTCCACCATCTGGCTAACCGTTTGGCTCTCAATGGGCAGGCCTGTTGCGGGGGAATAGGGAATGCCAACCCGCGCCCATAAAAGCCGCATATAGTCATAGATTTCTGTAACAGTTCCGACAGTCGAGCGCGGATTTTTCGACGTCGTCTTTTGTTCAATCGAAATGGCAGGCGATAGCCCTTCAATGGAGTCGACATCCGGCTTATTTTGCAGTTCTAAAAATTGGCGCGCATAGGCCGATAGGCTTTCGACATAGCGTCGTTGGCCTTCGGCATATATCGTATCAAAAGCCAGGGACGATTTGCCGGATCCGGACAAACCAGTGATCACGATTAGCTTGTCCCGAGGCAGGTCAACATCCACACCTTTGAGATTATGCTCTCTGGCGCCTCTGACTTCGATATTTTTGAGCATAGCCATGTGGAATGTTCCCGGTCTTACACAGGTTAGTCGTGTGTGGGCGTTGCCATAGGTCCGACAAATCCGCAGTACAAGTCAGACTCGGTAAAAGGCTTGCAATTAGTCCACAATGCCGCTAGAACATATAGAGAACAAAAATACAAGAGGTGAAATCATGGCAGGGTCCGTCAATAAGGTCATACTTGTCGGCAATCTCGGAAATGATCCGGAAGTGCGTACATTTGGTAATGGCGGTAAGGTCGCCAATTTCAGCTTGGCGACATCTGAAAACTGGCGGGATCGTCAATCAGGTGAGCGCCGCGAAAAGACGGAATGGCACCGTGTGGCCGTCTTTGGTGAAGGTCTAGTTGGTGTGATTGAGCGCTATGTCAAAAAAGGGTCCAAGCTTTACGTCGAAGGCAAGCTCCAGACACGTAAATGGCAAGACCGGGACGGGAATGATAAATACACTACCGAAGTCGTTTTACAGGGCCCTGGTGCGGTTATGACAATGTTGGACTCCCGCGGTGAAGGCGGGGGTGGATATGGCGGCGGCTCCGGCGGCGGCAGCGGCTATAATCAGGACCGTGGCGGTTACGGAAATGGAGATCAAGGCGGTAGCCGGAGCGCCTCAGACCAGGGCGGCCCTAAAGGCGATTTTGATCTGGATGACGAAATCCCGTTCTAGATTTTGCGTGAATGTCTTCCGTATCTGGGAGGTCTGAACATTTAAATTCTGTCCTATTTGTAACCCTATAAGGCCTGATTTGCCCTAATATCGTCACATAAGGCTGCCCAAAAACAGCTTTATAGATCAATAAGGATAGCTGTGACGGCTGGGGAATGCATAAGGTTTTTGTGGGCGGATCCGCGCCATTACCAAATTGGCGTTTTGGGATGTCTTATCCTATTGGGCGCATCTCATTTCGGATTTCATTTGCCGTGGTGGCATGCGGTGGGCTGTATCGGCGCGACCCTGATCACACAAGCCATCGCCGATCGCGTCGTAGGACGTCCATTTGATCCACGTAGTCCACTAATTTCTGCGTTTTCCCTGACACTTTTACTCCGAACAGGGTCGCTGACGCTTTCAATCGCAGCTGGCGTGATTGCGATCCTATCCAAATATTTGATCCGATGGCAGCGCAAGCATATTTTCAATCCAGCTAATTTTGGATTGGTTTTGGTCTCTATCATTTTTGGCAGCGCCTGGATATCGCCCGGACAATGGGGGCAAGCTACGATTTTTGCGCTGGCTCTATTGACGATGGGCGGCGTTGTGACGGGTAAAGCCAAACGTTGGGATGTCTCGCTCTCATTATTGGTGTTTTATGCAAGCCTCGTCTTTGGGCGAGCTGTGTGGCTTGGGGATCCCATGTCGATCCCTATTCACCAAATGCAATCAGGAGCCCTGTTGATCTTTGCCTTTTTCATGATCTCGGATCCTAAAACCACACCAGATTCGCGACTAGGGCGCGTATTATTTGCCGCTCTTGTCGCCTTTTTTGGATATCTTATCCAATTTGAGTTTTTCAACTCGGCCGGAATAATCCTCGCACTTATACTCTGCGCCCCAACCGTGCCCCTGATTGATCGAATTTTCCCTGCAGGCCGTTATCAATGGCCGACGCAATTTTCCTTGAAAGGAGTCTCTCATGAAACTTTCACACCTGCTGAGTAGCTGTATCGCGATGGCTATCATGGCAACAGCCTCATCTGCCCAAGCCTTTTGCGGCTTTTATGTCGCCAAAGCTGGCACAGATCTCTTTAATCAGTCCTCTAAAGTCGCCCTCGTGCGCGATGATGATAGAACCGTCATAACCATGGCCAATGATTATCAGGGCGATTTGACGGAATTTGCAATGGTCATACCTGTTCCCACAACGATTAAGCGCGAACAGGTCCATATAAGCGATCCAGCCCTACTTAAACATTTGGATGCCTATACGGCACCAAGATTGGTCGAATATTTCGATGATGATCCCTGTCGGCCGCAGATTTTATACGAAAGAGCTCTAAGCTCTACGGTGGAAGATGAAATTACCGTCTCGGCGAGGTCACGTGCTAAATCTCTTGGCGTAACAATCGAAGATGAATTCACGGTTGGAGAATACGATATTCAAATCCTATCCGCTGAGCAATCTGATGGTTTGATGATCTATCTGGATGAAAATGGCTACCAGGTGCCAGACGGCGCAGATAAAATTCTGGGCTCATATATCAAGCAGGATATGAAGTTCTTTGTCGCCAAGGTGAATTTGGACAAACAATCTGAGACTGGAAATGAATTTTTGCGTCCGATTGCTGTCGCATATGAATCGCCCAAATTTATGCTGCCGATCAGGCTTGGAACTTTGAATGCGCGCGGAGATCAGGATCTTTTTGTCTATGCGCTGACGCGGGATGGGCAGGTTGAGACGACCAATTACCGCACGCAGAAAATTCCAACCGACAAAGAAGTGCCCGTCTATATCAAGGATAATTTTCCGGATTTTTATAAGAGCATGTATCAGACAGCGGCAAAGCGTGAAGGCGGGCATGGTGTCTTTATGGAATATGCTTGGGATATGAATTGGTGTGATCCATGTGCGGC
>CAYRMO010000039.1:0-24160 GCA_964425355.1 uncultured Algimonas sp.
GAGCATTTGAAACTGGATGGCCAGCCCGATCTTGAGGCGGAACGACGCTGGCGCGTACTCGCACGCCAGGTTTACGTTTATGCCAAAGCTACCGAGCTGGGTTGGTATGATGGACGGGGTATTGCGACGCAAACCTATGAACGGATCCTTGAGATAGGCTATGTCCACCGTGTCGGCATGGATGGCCAAATCAAGAATGATATGCGGGATTTTTATGATCACGCCTTTTATATCCTGTCGGCCAGTAGCCTTTATAGCCTAACCGAGGATCAAAAATATCTGGATGAGGCGGAAAACCTTTTGGATTGGCTGGATGATGTTTTGACCCATCCGAAAGGCGGATGGAAAGAAAGCGATCGGGCGAGCTTTGACGATCCACGCCGACAAAATCCGCATATGCATCTTTTAGAGGCTAGCTTATTTTTACATGGCGTCACACAGTCTGAAAAACATCTGGGGTTTGCGCGCAAGGTCTTTACCTTATTTGAAAATCATGTCTTCGATGCGGGGACGATCAGTGAGTTTTTTGACGCCGATTGGACACTTGCCAAAGGCGCATATGGACAAACCACGGAACCTGGTCACGGCGTTGAGTGGGTCTGGTTGCTTGGACAATATGAGAAGGCCACTGGGGTTGATGTGAGCAAGTATCAATCCGCACTTTACGCGCGCGCCCAAAAAGGCCGTGATCTTTTCTTAAATGATGAAGAAGACAAATCCGGTGAAATCCGGCGAGAGACCAAGCGCCTATGGGTGCAAACCGAAGTGATCAAAGCGCATCTGGCTATGGCAGAAAACGGCACGCCAGGTAGCCGGGATATGGCGGCCTCGGTTATTGACGCGCTCTTCCCGACCTATCTAACGCAGGCGGGTCTATGGAATGATCAGATTAATGCTTGCCGCGCCAATATCGCCAAGACGATCCCCGTCAGCACATTTTACCATATCTTATGTATGGCCTCAGAAGCAGATCGGATTGCTGGGCGTTGACACTTATTTTGGAGCATCTAGGACTTCAATGCGCATGCGCCTGACATCCATGGAATGATTATCTGCGGTCTCACCGGGCCAAATCGAAAAATAATCTAGGTCTGGCTTGACTGTCATTGGACCAGGGCGGGCTTCGATAACATAGTCATGCCAGCCGGGCTTTAAGGCTTTTCGTTTCCATCCTGTCGTGCCTTTGCGGGCATCCGCCGTCCAATACCCCATATCAAATTCAGATAAGGGATTGATCCGTGAGGGTCGCGCCGTAATCGTCAAGCGTATGGACCGACCTGCAAACGCGCGTTCATAATGCGGCCCGACAGAAGCGACAATGCCTGGGCCAGGTGGTAAGTTCACACGCGCCGTGGTTGAGGTCAGCCGGGCAAAGGCGGGTTCGCCGCCAAGTTCAGCATTAAAAACGGCTTGTGTGCCGGGTTGGGAGGTTAGACGCGACAAATCTGTACCCTCCAAAACATAGCCAGTTTGCCAGATTGTTTCGTCTGATAAATCAACTTTTTGCGCAAATGACAAAGCGCTTGCGATCATTGCGATCACAATTATCAATGCGAGAGGGTAGAAAAACCGGTCCTTTAACATGGGATTTTGTGCAAAATGTCCTTTTGGCCCTTCAGGGCTGGTTCAGCCTTACAGTATCATAAGTTTACCTGTGATGACTATGGTTTAATAGTATCATTCGCAAACTTTAAGGAGATCCTCATGTATCGTTCTCTTCTACCAACCCTAAACCGCTTTGTATTGACATCTGCCATTTTGATGGTCCCGGTAGCAGCCATGGCGCATCCACATGAAATAGAGGAAAAAGACGCTGACGTTGAAATCATTATTGATGATGAAACGATCAATGGCGAAGACCTCATGGACAAAATCGACAAGAAGCTATCCAAACATAGCGTCGAAATTGCTAAATCTATGTCCAAAGTGAAACGGGATCTGGAAAAACATAAAGGCGATGGTGACTTTTCCGAGGATATGGAAATCGTTGCGGATGCCTTAGAAGAGGTTTTTAAAGAGGATGGATTGTTTCGGGATTTGACGGCAATGCTAAGCGATTTTGCCGAAGATGTGGATCTTGAAAGCGATGGTGATGCCACAGTTTTGAAATTTGATGGCGCAACGATTGGGTCAATCGCGCGGTCCAAAAAACGCGATAGTGAAGATAGTTTGTCGATTTCGGGCTTGGGTCAAAATTTAACGCTCAATCGCGAAACCATTGTTGAAAATGGAAAATCCAAAACCCGTATCGTGATCGAAATGGATGGCGATAAAGATATTGATGTTATCCTGCCTGATTTAGACAAAGACTAAAGCAGACGATAAACTGGTTAGACAAGGAACAAAACTGCCCGTTCATCAGCGCGCTCTCTGAGCGCTGTACCCAACATCTCCGTAAGTTCATGCGTAAACCTATCTGATGCCGCGTCCTTCCATGCGGTTTGAACCGCTTTTATTAGATCAGCACGTTGGCGAGAGACGGCGCTTCGAATGCGGCCATCTGTTAAAATCTGTCGCGCGATGATTGGCATTTTGGCACTTCTGACCTTTCCGGCAATAGCCTTTTTGCCAAATATATATGTCCCGCCCAACATGGCGCCGCCCAAAATAATCCCGATCGGATTAAGGAAAAGGGCTGCAAAAATATTGGCATGGGCGAGTAGGGATCCCACAAGGATCGCTGATAGGGTTGTTCCGACCAAGGCCGTGTCCGATTCCATCGTGCCGACATCCGGCATCGCCAGGGACAGGCCTTCCAGATGTTTGGCGACATGTTGGCTGTCACTTAAGGAAAGAACCATGGCGGGCAGTCCGTGATCGCGGCAAAGCGGATCCGTGACGGTTTCAATATCGCGTTGTAACCCAGCAAACCAAACATCGATGACGGGCCTGAGTTCCAGCTTGGCCTGTTCTGATCCAAGCCAATCGGCGACGCGTTGGTTCAACCCCGCCTCTACCTCATCCAGACTTTCTATCTTACCCGTCCGCCAATCCCGGAAGGCCGGCAAAATACAAGATTCTGTAATCGAGTCGACAAGGACAGGGGCGAGGGTTGCACCAAGGTCAGTGGCGGCTTTTTGCGCCTTGACGGCGATTTCGCCACCTTCGCGGCTATGATGATCCACTTCTGTTTTGAAACTATTATGCAAATATTCGAATCGACCAAGCCAGGCTAGACCCCGCGCAATCGCAAATTCGGGTTCCGCGCCTCGAACGATACGCGCCTCAGGGAAGGCCTTTTGACTCGCCGGCAAGACCAGGGGTAGGCGTGATGCCCCACCTGTTAGCAGCACCGTATCCGGCGCGCGTCCGCCCAAATTCTCAATGGTCTCTTTTAGGGCATAGTCAAAAGCGGTTTGCCAGCTATATCCGTTTAAAGCTTTGAGCGGTTTGGACAGAATCTGGTCTGCATCTTTTTCGTCAATGCGGATATCAAAGACGACGCCGCGTCCAATGGGGAGACGTTTTAAAATCTCAACAGTTACGTTTTCACCTGTGAAATAGGCCTCTTTGGCTTCACGGCACCAATATTCCATAATGGGGCGATAATGCGGATATTTTGCAATGAGCTGTTCGATTTTCTTTCGATCTTTTTGGCGCGCGAGATTTAGCTCAAAAATTTCTGTATCCAATAAGCCGGATCCTAAAATATTGTGACCGACATCTTGGGCATCCAGATCGCGACAATAGGTAAAATCTGTTGTCGAGGACCCAATATCTACAATCAAGACGGAGGCTTTGGTGTCTTCAATTGATAGATAGCCTTGTTCTAGGGCTGTCATAAGGGCAGCCCGGGACTCCGGGACAATGCGCACAGATTTTAGCCCTGCCGATAAAAATAGCTGGCGATAGCTTTCACGGTCTGTCTCCGTCCAGCCACTTGGACATCCAATAATAAATTGGCTGTCCGTTGCGCCTCTGATCATGCCGTCTTTTTCCAGACCCGCAATAAGTGTCTTTGAAAACAGGGTGGCCGGTTCCCGAACGGTTTTCAGGTCTAGATGTCTGGATTTGAATTTGACCGCGACATTGGCTTTTGATCCTAGGGCGGCGAGATTTAGCGCATCCACCCCGATCTTGACCCCATTTTTATCTGTCGCAATCGCGGTGACAAAGCTTCGGCGCCCGCGCCATTCCAAAATTTCTGGCTCCCGCAAGGTCGCACCAAATGCACGACCCAATGCGGTCTCGCCATGACCAAGATCAAAGCCAATAAATTCCTGCTGAATGGCTTTTTTGCTCATTTTCGAACCCAGATGGTGCCACGACGCAAGACTGTACCATCTGCGCGGATGAGGGCTGGGGCGGCCATTTCAATTTTAGGGCCATCGCCGAGGCCAGGAAGTTCATCAAAAAAGTCTTTGGTCGTTTTGGAATAGTCCACGATCGACATGCCGCCACTTGAGATCAGGCTCGGCAGTTCTTTTTTGATTAACTCCATGGCGAAATCAGAATCTTCGGCGCTGCCAGCTTCTAAGAGATTTTGGAACAGGGCTGCAAGGCGCGGTGTGTCAGCCCAATGGGTCTCAGACTTGGGTTCAGACAGCCGTTTCAATATGGCGTCAGATGTTTTGAGGGCGTCCATGATCTGTCCAATTAGGCCTGGCCCGTCTGTTCGAAGCCTAGCTTCGGCTTTGAATTGACGCCCGGATTGGTCTTCCAGGGCCGCGGGAGGTTTCGCGCGCGGAAGTAAACGTCTTAATTTTTTAAACCGACCGGGTTCAAGCGTATGGAGCGCGGCGAGTATGACAGCGCTTAGAACCGTCAGGGTTGAGGTCTGGATAAATCCGACGATAGCTAAGAGGCCTGCCGCGCCATAAAATAGGCTGGTTTGTCCAAAAATATTTGCCAAATTTGATTTGGGTGCTGCCGTTTCAACATAGGTCACTTCGGCTTGGGTGGCGCGGTCTAAAATACCGACACCGGATTTTACAACCTCGATCAACCAGAGGCCGGATTTTTGAAGGCTCGGATCATCTAGGCTTCTAGCATAGCGCGCACCCGCGCGGTCTAGAGCAGATCGCAGCGCAGCAACAGTTTGAGCCGACGTCAGATCTTCTGATAGTCTGGCTTCCAGCTTTGTCCGTTCACTCTCAAACGCATCTAAAAGCGTCGGCAGGGTCAGCGACCGGTTTGCCGGTTTTGATATGGATGTGGGTGGATGTCCCATAGGAGGGATTTTGTGGGCCTGACCGCATCTGTCAACCTTTAAAAGATTGCATTCATTTTCCGGTCACATGAAGCACGATGTCCCAATAAAAAACACGCTGCAAGATATGCAGCGTGTTAAATCACATTCTAAAGAATTAAGACTATTCTTTGGTCGCAGATGAGGCATCTTTGGCCTTGTCTTTCATTTCTTCAGCTTTTTCCATGGCGGCATCTTTTGTTGCAGATGACGCATCTGAAGCTTTTTCCATGGCGGCGTCTTTCACGTCACCAGCTTTATCCATTGTGGCAGATGACGCATCTGACGCTTTTTCCATAGCCGCGTCTTTTACGTCGCCAGCTTTATCCATTGTCGCCGATGATGCATCTGATGCTTTTTCCATAGCTGCGTCTTTCATTTCGCCAGCTTTTTCCATGGTTGCATCTTTTGCAGCGTCCATAGCATCTGCACCGTCTTTGACCTTTTCAACAGTGCCTTTGGCAACGTCTGCGCCAGCATCTTTAGCTTTATCTGCAGCTTCTACCGTCGCATCTTTGGCTTTTGATGCAGCTTCTTCAGCTTTGCTGCATGCCGTCAAAGAAAGCGCCATCGCGGCCAAGCTGGCAATCAAGAGTTTATGTTTCATTTGGGTTCCTTCCACTTTCCGCCCCCGAGTGGGACAGGTAAAGACCGAAAATTAACCATCTGTAAAGGATTATTGTCGCCTTTTTCGCAAGAAATGGCCTATTTTAGGGAAATGCCTGCAATTCTGTGTTTAAATACGCCCTTCTTTGGGAATTTGACCCAAATTTGGAAAAATCGACTTGTATCGTCATATTAATGCCTTATTAACCATATATAATAGTTATATTATAACGATTGGGGTGATCATTTTGTGCTTAAACAGGTAAGAATATTCATTGCCTTTTTGGCCGTGGCTGGGCTTGGGTCTGGCATTGCTAATGCTGGCATCTCTACAGATAGTGACGTGACGTGTCCGGTTGGAGGCGAGATATTTCAGGTAACGGAAACACTGTCCTGTTCTACCATGGGGCGGCGTTTATCGCTAAAACCCATTACCTCTTGTGATTTCATCACCCGCTTGCCCGTTTGCCCAAAAAACAAACTACCGATTTATAAAGATTTTTCAGACGATGAGATTGAAAAAATAACCGCCTTTATGGAGACGGATAGCTATCAAAACGTCTCAAAGGACTCCCATTATTTACGGGCCTATTTACTCTCAAAAGAGATAGAAGGCGAAGATAGCCAAGAGCGCTTTTTTATTCTCCAGCAAGGGCTTTGGTACGGAACTGAAGATAAGGCGGAATTATCCGAAATTTATCAGGCCGAGTTAGATAAAATAAATTCGAAATTTGACGAGAGAGATCGCCCATTTTGGTTGGCTGCGGGTGCGTTTGATGCGTGGTCTCATGGAAAAACTGAACGTGCCCTCCAACTCTTGCAAGATGCACGGTCCTTAGCTGAAGCTGATAACGCCTATTTGCAAGGTTATCTTAACCGGTTGGATGCATGTTTTAGGGGCAATATTGACCAAGACGTTTGTACCGCGTCTACTAAAATTCCACGCTAAAGTTCTTAATTACGCGCCAAACGGATCATCAATGCTTTTGCTGGGCTGTGTAAACCATTTTGGTCCCGCATCAGTCATATAAAAATGGTCTTCAAGCCGGACTCCAAATTCGCCGTAAAGGCAGATCATTGGCTCATTGGAAAAACACATGCCAGGTGCCAGCACCGTGTCATCGCCCCAATTCAAATAAGGCCATTCATGAATATCTAGACCAATACCGTGGCCGGTCCGATGAGGAAGACCAGGCGTCTTATAGTCAGGCCCAAACCCCCATTTTTCAAGTTCTGCGCGCGCGGCCAGATCGACATCGCCGCAGCGTGTCCCGATTTTTGCGGCCTCAAAGGCGGCGGCTTGGGCGGCTTTTTCGGCATTCCAGACCCGTCTTTGTGTCTCAGAGGGGCCTCCAAAGACATAGCTTCGCGTAATGTCAGACATATAATCGTGAAGCTTACAGCCCGTATCAATCAGCACCATATCCCCACTTTCCAGACTTTTCGGGTTCCGAACGCCATGCGGAAAGGAGCTATCGGGCCCGAAGAGAATAATTTTAAAAAAGCTGCCAGTTTCTGCGCCGACTTTTTTATGGGCGAGGTCGATAAATTCCCCCACTTCATCTGTCGTTATGCCTTCATAGAGGATAGACGCTGTCGCCATGTGAACGGCGAGGGTCATATCTTTAGCACATTGCATAAGGGCCAACTCAGCAGGTGATTTTTGGCGTCGGCATAATGCTGTTACCGAGGCACCATTTACCAGTCTCAGCTCAGGAGTTGCTTTTGCTATTCCGTCTGCGATAAAAAAGGGGGTCGCTTCGTCAAGCCCTACTGTCCCCGATGTGAAACCAAAATGTTCAGATAGAATCTGATAGGGGTTTTCATGTTCCTCCCAGGTGATGATCTCGCCTTTGATACGGATGAATTGTTCAAGCGTGCCTTTCTCAAAGGCTGGGGCAATGTAGATTGGGGGGCCTTTGGGATATAAAATTGCCCCAACAAGACGTTCGGATGGGCGCCAATGTGTCCCTGTGAAATAAAGAAGAGATGTACCCGCATTCAGATAAAGCGCGTCTAGACCCTGGGATTTCATAAACGATTGCGCGTTAAGTATCCGGTCCTGAAACTCTCGCGTTTGAATGGGTTTTGCGTTTGCTGTCATGTTTGATAGCGCCCCGAGCGCCGCATTCACTGTTTTACCGCCTACACCTATTGTCATAATTTTTCCTTTCCGCCCGTTGACGAAAGCCTGATCTGGCGCTATGTCGCGCCCTCGCGAGCGGGTGACCCATCAACGCAATCCCGTGACCAAATAAAGGCTTAAGACTGATGAAATCTGAAATACATCCTGATTATCATATGATTACCGTCAAAATGGTTGATGGTTCAACATATGAAACACGTTCTACATGGGGCAAGGAAGGCGATACGCTTGTTCTTGATATTGACTCCAAAACACATCCGGCTTGGACAGGTGGCGATGCGAAACTTATGGATCGCGGTGGCCGTGTCTCACGCTTTAAGGACAAATTTGCTGGCTTTGGCGTGTAACGCTAGGCCCTACCGAATGACAAAAAAGGCTCCCTCAGGGGAGCCTTTTTTTATTCAGCGATCCTGTATTTTAAACCACGTTTAAAGATGGCGTCCAAATGCGGCTTCCAGCTTATGAATTTGGTCGGCTACCGTATTGCCTTTTTGCGCGGCGATTGTGCCATAAAGCGAGCGGTCGAGGCGCATAATCCGTTCATAAAGTTGTTCTGAGCGCGCCAGCAAGTCAAGCAGACGTGCGGGTAGAGCATAGGCGTCTTTAGCAAGATCAGAAAAACTGAGCGTCGTATCGTTCTTTTCTTCAGCGACAAGGCGGTATTTATCTGCACGTGCTTCGCTCAGATCCATTTCTTCTTCTTTCAAGGCGCGTTGTACCAAGAGCCAACTCGCGACTTGCATAAGGCGCGTTGTCAGGCGCATGGATTGGCTTGCATAAACCATGGCATCGTCCCTGCTTAGCAATTTGCTGTCCTGTCTACCTGTACCATCAAGATAGGCAGCTGTCTCCTCAACAAGATCCATGCCTTCACGGAAGGTCTTGGAAAAGAGCTCAGATTTTGTGAACGCCAATAGGCGAGCCTCAGCCTGCGGCGTAAGCGTGTCTCTCGATTGCATGTTAGGTTTTTCGGGCAAGGGGGCAGCCATATTGTTTGTCTCGTTTTGCACTGTGTCGTCTGGGGACAGGCTTTGCAAGTCGTAAGCCATTCTTTCTATGAGCTAAAAGTTTTAAGTCAGCTGGAAGGTCCAAAAAGCGCATGCGCAGCCTCATTATCGGCTGTTTTTTTCTCCAATTCAGCCTCGAGGCGAGAGATTTCTCCCTTATATATCGAAATTCGGTCTGAAAGTTCTCCCACAGACAGGCCGTAGAGATCTTCGCCTGGTATTGGGGATTTAGATGAAGAATCATTCAAATTTGTCATAGATGAGCGCCAAATGTTACAATATTGAGCCTTCGTCTTGCCATATAGAGCTTAACCGAGTATATAAACCCCATTGATTGATTACCAAAGTGGTAAAAAATCGATAAACCACCCCGCCGAGCGGGGTTTTTTCATGCCTGAATGCTCAGGCACTCCTGGAGGAGAGGAATATGACACAGATTTTGATGCCCAAGGCGACAGCCGTTTGGCTGATTGACAATACGGGTCTAACATTCAAACAGATTTCAGAATTTTGTAATCTGCACATTATTGAAGTCGAAGGTATAGCCGATGGAGATGTTGCAGCCGGAATTCGTGGAGCGGACCCGATTGCCAATGGACAAATTGATCGTGCCGAGATTGAACGTGCGCAAGAAGATACAAATTATGCGATGAAAGCTAATACGTTTGATTCGGATACACTCACACCCAAGACCAAGAAAAAAGGCCCGCGCTACACGCCGCTTTCACGTCGTCAAGACAGGCCAGACGCCATTGCCTGGTTGGTGCGGCATCACCCTGAAGTCACCGACGCCCAGATTTCGAAACTAATCGGAACAACAAAGCCGACGATTAAAGCCATTCGGGAACGCACCCATTGGAAGATCAATACAATCAATCCAACTGACCCAGTTAGCCTAGGTCTTTGCTCACAAACCGATCTCGACACAATTGTGAAAAAGGCGGCTGAGAAAAGAGCGAAAGAACTTGAGAATATCCAAGGTGATGAAGGTCAAGCGTTGCAGCCCGCTCCGCAAGCCGCACCGGAGCCAGAAGCGCCAAAGGTTGAACATACGCTGGAGAGCCTGTTTAAACCAAGCACAGATGGTTAGTGCATTTTGAGATAAATTAAACCGGGTCATGCCTCAGAAAATGGGCAAATAGGGCCCAATTTCTGAGTCTATGTTTTCTCAAATTGCACTAGGTAGCAAGCCCGCTTCATTGAAGCGGGTTTTTTTGTGTTCGTGATGCATCGAAATTTAAGGCCCAGAATAGGTTTAGGGCATTGTGTAGTTTAAGGCGAGGCGCCCGCCATCGGCATATATGTGCTGACCCGTAATATAACTACTTTCCTCAGATAAGAGGAAGGCCGCAATGGAGGCTATTTCATCTGGAAGTCCCGCTCTGCCAAGGGGCGTGCGTTGTGTGATTTTCTTCATGGCATCTGGGTCATCCACAACGCTTGCCAGCATATCTGTCTTGATAGACCCTGGCCCAATTCCATTTACGCGAATGCCATAGGGCGCCAATTCTATGGCCATTGCCCGCGTCATTTGATGCATACCGCCCTTTGAAATCGTATAAGCCAGATAATCTGGGATTGCGACGGTATCATTAATCGATGACATATTTACAATCGAATAGGGTCGCTCCGTAAGACGTGATCGATCTTCGCGTTCTTCAATCTCCCGGACCATATATTTAGCGACAGCTTGTGAGACCAAAAAAGCCCCGCGTAAATTCACGGCGAGATTGCGATCGAAATCCTCTATGGAAATATCTAGGGCACCGCCTTTGAGGGCAATCCCTGCATTATTCACTAAGCCGTCAATTCGGTCATAATTCGATAAGGTCTCTGCAATGAGATTGTGAACGGATAAGGGCTCAGCAATATCGCATTCTACAAAAATAGCGCGATCCGACCCGTCGGCCAGATCTTTTCCAGCTGCTTGTCCGCGTTCATAATCTTGATCAGCTAGGACGACTCTATGGCCGTCATCGATAAGGCGTTGCGCACAGGCATACCCAATTCCACGCGCTGCCCCCGTAACAATAAAGACACGATCTGACATGAAGTAGCGTCCTTCTAAAACATAAACCCTCGAGCGAGGTCGAGGGTTTGATAGAGGGTCAGGAAGTTCGTATCAATGTGTTAAACATGGATGCGGGCTTGAATTTCAACCTGTTGAATGGCGTCTTTGAGTTGCAATTTCTGTTTTTTGAGATGTGCAATCTGTAAAGTATCGGGCAATGGACTTCGAAGTTCTGACTGAAGCTTTTGATCAAGTTCAGCGTGTTTTGTGTGTAATGTCTCCAAATGTGCCGATAATGCCATATAGCTCTCCATAGTGATCAATGTAGCGCCCATACCACAAATAACATTGAAATCATAGTCGACATCAATATTTTCATTTTATTATCACTAATCTCTTAAAATTCGGCGTGTTCCGTGTGGTTTGATATAGGTTGAACTCGAATATGCCTCAGACCATGGGCAAAAAGAGCCCAATTTTTGGGTCTAACTATTCGCAAATTCTACGACTTCACATCGTTAGAAATATTTTGCTTCATGGAAAGGCAATCGCTAAGAGGCCGATATGGATGAAACGCCCACGGAAAATCCGGAAAACCCGAGTGTTGATGAACCATCTGAGTCTGAGCTTCTGACATTGCTTGAAACGCTGAGAGCTGAGCATCGTGCCATTGATAAGGAAATCAAGGCCATGTTCGAGACAGGCGTCAGCGATATGCTTAAAATCAAACGAATGAAAAAGGTAAAGCTTGCTATGAAGGATAAGATTGCGTTTTTGGAAAACCAAATCACGCCGGATATTATCGCCTAGCAAATTTTTATATTGTGGCCCTAACCTGCAAAACTAAACCGTTGGTCTTGATGACCTTCAAGGATCATCCGCGCCATTAAGTCACCAGACCCTGCGCATAGGGTCCATCCCATATGGCCATGCCCCGAATTGACCCAGATACCCGTTTTTGATGTTGAGGAAATATAAGGTCTGCCCACGGGTGAAACGGGCCTGTAGCCAACCCAGCTAGAGCTAGGTGAGCCCAATCGTTTCAAAAGACCGGGCGCAACTATTCTCCACCTTTCGAGGATTTGATTTGGGCTATCAATATTCCAACCGCCTGAAATTCTAACGCAATCGTCAAAAACGGTTAGTGCCGTCCGAGAGTTGTAATCCATAATGGGTCGACTCGGGAACCCTGTCATATCTGCGGGGTGCTCGAAATTCAGAGCGACGCCAGGAATGGCTTTAATTTTCATATTAAGGTCGAATTTTCTTAAAATATTACCCGTGTAAATACCGGCTGCGACTACAATATGATCGCAGCTGAATTGCAGCTCATTCATACGTACCTTGATCGAATTGTGATCGCTTGGACGGGATTCAAATTTCGTAATCTTATAGTGCTGGGCGACACCTTGTGTTTTAAGATAGTGTGCAAGCTTAACGCCGAAGGCTCGCGCATTGCCGGAAAAATCATCCGGAAATAAGCAGGCTGGCCGATCCAAAGTTTCAATAGGATCGAGCAAAATATTAGTTCTAATATCGCGTTTCTGAAATTTTACCTGGGCCATACGAGCGGCATCCAAATCGTCATAGATCTGAACACATCCTTCACTCAGAATCGGGACACCGAGAATTTTAAAAATAGGTCGAATAAGTAGGGCTGACTGTTTGGCCAAATCCACTGTGACTTTCGTTGCATTCATCTCGTCTTCCGAGATGGTCTTGGCTGGGGTCCAGCTTTTAGACTGGCTGGGGTGGATCATACCCGAATTGGAGAAACTTGTTCCGAGGCAAGGGCCAGATTTTGAGTCAATAAGGGTAACCTCCGCACCACGTTTCAAAAGACTATAGGCTGTACAGAGCCCGATGAGCCCAGCGCCAATAACAAGAATATGTTGAGAGTTTTTCGACACGGGCGAGCGCCTACACAATCGCTTCGGTTCTGGCAAAGATAATCTTGGCTCAAACGCTATTCATCTTTAAAAATGACAGTGCTTTGCCGACGTCTATCTATTGTAAGTTGCGTGATATCTGGCCTGGAATAATGCCCCGCTGGATCAAAATTTTGTCGTTCCCGCCGGACAAAAGCAGGATCTAGATCACAATATCTTATGCCTGTTTCATTGACCATAGGTTCCAATACCCAAGATCCGTCTGGCGCCGCGACACAAGATCCACCATTTGCGGGCATCTCGCCGAGTGTCGCTCGAATGTCATCGGCAAATGGCACGTTATCTCTGACATCTTCGGGACGCATAATTGCTGAGACCGATACGCAATAGCTCCGCCCTTCCTTGGCAAGCATGGGCGTCAGATCTTCGGTATTTCTAAGGTTTCCGGGCCAACCCATTACATGTAGGTCTTCACCTTGTGCATAGAGAGCCGCACGCGGCAATGGCATCCAATTCTCCCAACAATTAAGTCCCCCTACTGTAAAGGCGCCTAATTGATGGGTCACAAGACCATGACCATCTCCCGGTGACCAAACCAAGCGTTCTTCATAAGTGGGTTGAAGTTTCCGGTGAACAGACTGAATTGAGCCCGCCTGGTCAAAATATACATAGGCGCAATAGAGGGAATGACCTGACCGATCAAGCGCCCGTTCAATGATTCCAAGATAACACGCCATTTTTGCGGCTTTTAAAGCTCGACATATTGGATCAAGATGCCCCGCTTCAATTATGATTGCCTGATCCGAATAATGTGCAAAAATTGTTTTTTGCCGATCATTATTAAATTGCGCGCCGCCTGTCCCATCCAACCAAAAGGGGTATCCAGGTAAAAAACTTTCGGAAAATGCAATAAGGTTAGCGCCATTTTCTTGCGCGATTCTAATTGTATCTACGATCTGCTTTACGCCGTCATCACGTGACAGCCATTTTGGCGCGAGCTGAGGCAAGGCGAGTTTCAATAGATCCGACATGCTCAAATTCACCCTATTTTAACGATAATCAAAAGCAGAACAGTAAGCTTTATCTGATAGCTGGGCGTTTGTAAATTTGTGGGAATGGATTATGTTTACCAAGTTTAAACGTAACACGCGCGGAAATGTGGCCATCATGTTTTCGCTTGTTTTGTCGACAGTTTTGGTCGGCATTGGTGCGGCCATTGACTATTCTGGGCTCATAAACCAAAAAGAAAGCCTGCAAGATACGATTGATGCCGCAACCTTGGCGGCAGCGAGTTCTAAATCAACCGATCTTGCGGTTCTGCAAGAGATTGTCGATAGTTTTATTCAGAATACTAACACTGAGGCTTTGACGACGACCTATACAGTAAAACTGGTAGATGATGAAGTTATTGTTGCTGCGAATTCTACCTATGAGACTTATCTTATGGGCCTTCTTGGTAAAAGCGACGTTGATTTTGAAGTCAAAGCGGCAGCGCCCCTATCTCGGCAGAAACCGATTAAACTTGCGCTTGTTTTAGACACGACGGAGTCCATGAGCGGGGACCGATTGGACAGAATGATTAATGCGGCAAACAGGATGGTACAGGGTTTCATTGATGAAGAAACGCCAATTGCGGTCTCAGTTGTTCCATTCGGTAAATATGTGAATATTGGTACAGATAGAAATTTTAGTCCTTGGCTGGATGTATCAAGAGATGGCACGACGGAGACCGAAGAAAGGTGCTGGGATGAACGCATCCAAATTTCGCCGCGTGTTTGTACGCCAACAGGACGCAGAGTTACCCGCGATGATATTCGCGATGGCGTTAATTTTGGGGTGATTGAAAAGGAAGAACACGATTGCACAGATCCTGAATGGGAATATACGGGCAATAGGGTGTGTGGAGATAGGTCAACGAGCTATGAATGGCATGGCTGTGTTGGCTCGCGCGAAGCTCCCTATAATAAGCAAGCGAAATATAATGGGCGTCGGATTGACGGGATTATGAATGAGACTTGTGGCACAGAATTTTCACCGCTGACGACAGATCTAGTGGATGTTCAAACGAAAATTTCGTCTTTTACCACGGCTGGAAACACATATATTCCGTCAGGCGTCATGTGGGGTTGGAGAACCTTACAAGAGCATGAGCCGATCAACACAAATATCAGATTTGAAGATAATAAGGGTGTCGAAAGAGACGCGACAAAGATTATGTTGGTTATGACCGATGGTGCCAATACCTTGTCACAGGGTGGGGATGAAGATTTTCGACATGATGGTCAAAATGGGTCGGCGGCCAATGAAAGAACGGCAGCCATATGTGAAGCCGCTAAAGCGGATGGGATTACAATTTTTACATTGGGCTTCTTGATTGATGCGGCGGATACTGACACGTTGGATATGTTACAGAATTGCGCGTCGTCTCCTGAAAATTTCTACCAGGCCGGATCTGGACGCGGGCTCGCACAAGCCTTTGATGATATTGCTGGGCAATTCGAGCAGACGCGTTTGAGTTTGTAACCAAAGGACGGGCGTTTTCATCGTGATAACGCCAACGATGTCATTCATATAGAAAGTGAAATACGCCTAGGTCTATTTCACTTTTGATCTTATGATAAGGCGTTGGGGTGAAACACCTGCAACTCGGCTAATCTCGCCCTCTACTTCCATATTGAGCTTTACGGTTGTTGTATGCCACCCAAGGGACCCGAGCGCGTTAATTTGATCAGATGTTAGCCTAGATTGAACCGCCTGTGCGAGGTCTTTAAAGGCGATAGAACCCGTTTCCGATTGATCTATACTCTCAACTATAGCCTTCCTTACACATTCATATTTCCACGCAGGAATAGAGGTTGTACCGTCACAACCTTTTGTGGGTGTGCGGCAGGTAATTTTACGACTTTCATTTTTATCCATAAGTCGCCTAACCAATGTAAAACCGAAAGGGGCCTAATTCTTGAAACGTCCCTTGCCGACTCATCTCTCTATGTTTAGGCCTCATATCATGAAAAAAACAGCTATACCGACACTTTTTTTAGGTCTCTTTCTTTCAGGGTGTAATCTGATATCATCTGAGCCAAAATTAGAAGGCGTTTGGGTTCAAGACATTCCGACATCAACAACAGATAGTGCCTTACAAATCACGACTTCAAATACTGTTTTAACCTATGAAAAAGACGGGGATGTGAAGCTTCGTCGGCAACTGGATCTCAAAGCCCGCAACCTTCCACCTGAGGGCATAAGTCTGGATGTGATCCTATCGGGGCAGTGGCGTATAGAAGAAGGCATTTTAATTCAAACGCTGGAAGATGCGAAAGTCAATCCGATAACTCAAAGTGATACGGCGCAAAATTATGCAGACAGCTTGAGAGAGCAGGCTGCGCAAACGCGTGAAACGAGAAAGACAATTCTGGCGCTCGAAAAAGACAAGCTAATCTTACAAGATAGTGAAACAAATCTGACGGATGTTTATCGTCGAAAATAAGCTGGTGCCTGGAATTTAGTGGTTTGAAACGTCCCCACAATTCTACTTGCAACAAACTTCGGCTTTCTACACTAAGTTTTTATCTAAAGGGACTGGAGTAACTATGAAGTCGTTTTTTAAACCTAAAGTTTTTGTCGCATTATCAGCTGTCGCGGTTCTTGCAGTAAGTGGGTGTTCGGAAAAAACCCCTGAGCAATTAATCTTGGGCGATTGGAAGCAAGTCGAGGCTGTTACAATTGATGAAAGTGGAACATCGGTCACGATTAAAGATACCACTTTGTCTTATCTTAAGGATGGCAGCTCAAAAGGCACAATGTCGATGTCACTTGCAGGTCTCCCAGACGATCTCGCGAATTATGATATTACCACAACGGGCACCTGGAAGATCGAGGACGGTATTTTAATTGAGACTCTCACAGATGCGAGCGTTTCAAATCCTGCAAACTCACCGCAAGGCAATGAAATTGCCGGGCAGATGGAGGCGGGTATGAAGGGTCAACCAGAAGGTCGATCCGAAATTAAGGAACTCACCAAATCGTCATTGGTGGTCTATCAAAAGGAAACGGATCTCAGCCTGTCTTTCACACGATAGAGATTATTTAAGAGTCCAGTTTATGTAGCCTCGGTTAATTTCGATAGGATTTACTGAAAATTTATTTGCTTTGTACAAAGTAAAACTTGAAAGTCTGGTTTAATGGGCGCCGCAAATTGAAAGACAATTTAGAATTTATGAGGCCTGTTTTTAAATCCAAAGTGATCATGACATTATCTGTCATTTTTGCCTTTTTTTCTAACGTTTGTGCGCATGCCGCTGAAATTTCGGAAAGCCATATCTTTGGCGACTGGATACAAGCCGAAACGATTATGATTGAGCAAGGTGGCATGTCGGTCATTCTGCGAGATACAATGATTTCTTATGATCGAGATGGTACGTCATCTGGGAGTTTGATTATGGTTTTAGAGGGTTTGCCAAAAGACCTCGCATCTTATAAAATTTCAACGACGAGAGAGTGGCGAATTGAAGATGGATTTTTGATCGATAGTCCGTCTGAAACCACAGTCGAAAGTTTGTATAATACGACTCGCGCAAATATCCTTGCCGCTCACATAGAAACAGGATTAGAGGCGCAATCCGAGGTTAAAAATGAAATCAAGGCCTTAACGGTGTCATCTTTGATACTTTTTTCAGGAAAAAGTGGAATGACATTTGAATTTGTCAGATAGGCACAGGCTTTAAACCGCGTTTCCTAACGTCGCCGGTTACATTCTCAAGGAAAAATATTCCGTGATACGCATCACGGACTCTATGCTTTAAATGAGACTATTCGTAATCACTTGCAAGTATTGTCGTGAGTTCTTGTGAGATTAGGGGCGTGAGAGAATGAAGTTTTTGATGACGTTTGGTGGTTTAGGTTGGTCGTTTGGCGAACAGCAATTTCGGATTCACCAATCTCGGGCCATGACGGCTATTTTCGCGAATCTGATATTAAATCATGATGTGGTTCGAACGCGAGACGCGATTGCCGAATCCATATGGCCGGAAACTGAAAAAGAAAAATCGCGTTCAAATCTGAACACGGCCATGTGGCGTTTACGCAAAGATCTAAAATCTCGAGATTTGACGGATTTCATTTCTCTTGAAACTGATAAGGAATTCATAAACCTGAAATTGGGTCATGATGTTTCAACGGATTTCGGCCGTCTCTCGCTATTGGTAGAAAATTGCGAACGATTGAAAATGGGGGGCTTTAAGCCCGACCCCAATCTTTTAATCGATCTACAAGACGCGATTGCGCTTTATCGGGCAGATTTTGTACCAGGTCTAGATTATGATTGGGCCAGTCTGGCGCGCGAGACCTTTAGAATGCGATATCTCCAAGCTTGTAATATCCTTATGACAGCGTTTGAAGAAAATGGCCAACATGAGACGGCTGTTTTATATGGCCAAAAAATTCTGGAACAAGATGATTTGAGAGAAAATACGCATCGGCGGTTGATTGCCATTTATGTAGAAAATGGGTTACGACATCAGGCGCTCTGTCAATATCAAAGCCTGTCGACATTGCTAAAACGGGAATTAGGGCTAGCGCCCAGCAAAGAAACAACTGCGCTTATTTCTTCCCTTTAACACCTTTCACAATCATTTTAACACTTATTGATTTTCCAATTTGGTACTAATCAATCTGGTTTCATATGCGCTCATAAGAGGCGCGTAAATTTTATCATAACTTTCAATTTCAAGAAATCCTAGCTGCCCACGAGTGAGAATGGGGTGATGTTTATGATATCTAATTGTGACCTATTGGTGACGCATAGGTGATTACTCTAAGCCTGAATAGTAATCCAGATGAGTTTCAAAGTTGAGACTGCAGACTGTCTGGTTTGAGATTTCATTGCCTTAGCAATTATTGCCCTCCTTTATCAAACACTTGCCATGATCTGTTCTTGAGAGATTTGAGGACGGATTTTGTATCAAAATCATTGGCGGGGCTATGAATGAGAAAGTCTTTATTATTAGGTGTTGGGATGACGCGACAAAAGCGTCTTCTGAGCCTGTTTGGCGATACCGGGTCTTGGGTGATGAACCTGAAAAACCTCAGTATTTTTCCTCACTTCAAGCTGTCACGGACTTTGTTCGAAAATCCCTGCGCCGATGATCTCAACTCAATTCAATTATTAAAGGAATAGACTATGCCGACATATCTTCATCCCGGTGTCTATGTAGAAGAAATACCGTCAGGCGCGCGACCCATCGAATCTGCAGGAACTTCCACAGCGGCGATTATCGGATTTGCAGCTAAGGGCCCGATCGGAAAACCCACACTCATATTTAGCTGGAAACAATATCAGAATATTTTTGGCGGCATCCAGAGTTACCACGGCGACACAATAGATGTCGATTATATGGGCCATACGGTTCAAGCCTTTTTTAGTAATGGCGGTGGCAAAGCCTATATTGTTCGCTTAGCGCCTGGGTCGAGTGCGGCACAGGCAGATCTTGCAGTACCTGGAGCGACTGGAACGGGTACGACACTCAATACGCAGTTTAAATTCATAGATGTAGAAGGTGTATCCGCAGGCGATTGGTCAAATGGGTTGAAACTACAATTAGTTTTGGCTGATGCTTCGCAGACTCCGCCGCGTTATAATCTTGCCGTCGGGACCTTAAATGATGACGGAGAATTCGAAGCTCTGGAGTCATTCCTTGATGTTACGTTTGAAGCCGGCGATCCCGATCACGCGGCTAATATCGTCAATGCAAATTCTGCATATATTGCATTGAAAAATGAAAGCCCTGGAGCAGGTAGTTTTGTGACGGCGGAAGTCGACCCGTTCAAGATCGCTAGAAATACGAGTAATGATATTAGTGCAATAGATGTCGCTGCAGATCTTACACCACAAAAAAATCTGAAATTAAAAGTTGATGGCGGCAATACGATCACGATTGGGATTGATGGGTCGGTTCAGACAACCATCCAGGCAATCGCCGCACATATCCAAAATGAAGTGCGCTCTAGTCCCAATGGACATCAGGATTTTAGCGCCTTTATCGAAGATGGTAAGCTCGTGTTATTATCCGGAACAGCAGGGAGTAGCTCCAATATCGACCTTCCCGCATCTGGAAGTACCGCAAAAGGAAAATTAAAACTATCTAATGCAACCGTCACGGGAAATGCCGCCGTGGTCGCAGCGCTGCAAACCAGCTCAGTGACCACCCTATCTGGTGGCTCCAACGGGTCTGTGCCGGTTTCTAAGGCAGATTATGATCCCGCCTTCGCGGAATTCAAAGACAACCGAAATATCAATATCGTTCTCATTCCGGATCATGCTTATGACAAAGCCGATCCGGCATCGAAATCAATTTTGGACGCGGCCAAAGCACATTGCGAAGCCACCAAAAACCGCATGGTTATTCTGGATCCGCCTAAAGGTTTAAAGCTTATTTCAGAGGGTGATTTCAAGCCGCTTGGCATGCCAAGCTCGACCTATACTGCGACCTATTATCCTTGGGTTGAAGTTGCGAATCCGCATTATCACCCGGAAAAACGCGCACATCTTTCGCCGACCTATCTGGTTCCACCGTCTGGCTTTGCGGCCGGTATGTGGGCCAAAACAGATGGGCGTCGCGGTGTTTGGAAGGCCCCCGCTGGCTTGCAGACGGGTCTTACAGGCGCAGTTCGGACAGAATTTGTCGTCGGTGATGACGCTCAAGATCAACTCAATCCAATTGGCGTGAACTGTTTCCGAACTATTCTGACCGAGCCCGTCATTTGGGGAACTCGGACCTTGGCCACGCGTGCAGATCCGGAATGGCGATATGTGCCTATTCGTAGAACGGCGATGATGATTGAAGAAAGCATTTATCGCGGCATTCAATGGGCCGTTTTTGAACCGAATGATCATAATCTATGGGGGTCTCTCCGTCTCAATATTGAGACCTTTATGGACGGGTTACACCGCAGCGGTGCGTTCCAAGGTGAGAAATCTTCCGACGCCTATTTCGTACAATGCGGGCTGGGTACGACAATGACCCAAGGTGATATCGACGCTGGCCGTGTCATAGTCGAAGTTGGCTTTGCGCCACTTAAGCCAGCAGAATTCGTGATCGTGCGGATTCAGCAAAAAACAGCTCAGCTTTAACGTCATAGAAAGAAGGAGAATTCCTCATGGCAGCACCACTATTTTCAGCGAACGCGCATCGATATGACCCTTATCGCACGTTCAAATTTCAAGTCGTAATTGGCGGCACCGTCGTCGCAGGCCTGTCTAAAATGTCAGCCCTTAAAAAGAGTACAGAAGTCGTAGATTGGCGATATGCGGGTGATCCCTCCCATGTGCGTAAATTGCCTGGCGGGACGAGTTGGGAACCTATTACCCTCGAGCAGGGTTTGACCCATGATCCCATGTTTATGGAACTCGCAAATCGCGTCAATAATATTGACGGGGATGCGGCCATGTCATTACTCAATTTCCGCGTACCAGTGATCATTAATGTGATGAACCTCCAAGGCGCGGTCGCCATGGCCTATAAGGTGTCTCAAGCTTGGGTTTCCGAATTCCAAGCATTGCCCGATTTTGATTCAAATAGTATGAATACGGTCGGCATACAGACGTTAACGCTTCAACATGAAGGCTGGCAAATCGATAGCGCGGTTTCCGAGCCGACCGAGAGCTAAGTCATGTTACTACCGGGTGGATTTCAGGGTCTGGCATCAGCCAGATCCTCACGGGCTAAATTTGCCAATCTAAATGGATTGGCAGAATTAGAGCTGTGGGAGTCTTTAGATGGCTCTGACAACCGTTCAGAAAAAGTCACCAAAATTTTGGATATAATTTTTCAACTCGGCGACGAAGGTAGATCTGCCGCAATGTTATGCGGTGCTGACCGCGACTTTCTTTTATCGCAATATGCTATCAACCAAGGCATTACCCATCTTTGGTTGTCAACAAGCTGTGCGGATTGTGAGACACAATTTGATGTTCCCGTAGATCTTGAGGCGCTTCCTATTAAACCTGCAGGAATCCTTTTTGGGGAGCTAACATTTGAATGGGAAAATAATAGCTATAAATGTCATATTCCGACGGGGTCTGATCTGGCGCAAATAAGTGAGCTTCCACCCAAGGACGCGCTTATGGCTCTGGTTAAGCTTTGTTTCGATGAGGATTTGCCGAAAAACCTAAATATAGACTCCGTATTAGAAGACTTAGATAAGGTTCTCGAAACAACAGCCCCTGAAATTCCAACATCTATAAATGCGGCCTGTCCGGATTGCGGTGCCGAAGCAAAACTGGATTTTGATATCGCTAAGGCCGTTATCGAAACCTTTGAAAACCCATTAGAAGATGTTCATGATATTGCCTCAGCCTATCATTGGGATGAAACCCAAATTCTGCAACTGCCTCGTTCCAGACGGCAAACCTATTTAAAATTAATTGATGATGAAAACGGGATCACACGATGAGTGATCTCTTGGATTTATATCCCTATTTGGGCGGGTTGGTTTTGTCGACCCAACGGCCTTTATCTAATCGAGCTGCGTCAATGCGCGAGCGGCCTAATAATGATGACCTTGCGCCGGACTCTTCAATGCCGCGCGAGTCAGAAAACAATATCGTAGATATAACACAAAATTTCGATTTGGATCAAAAATCACAGACGAGTCCGGATGAGGGGTTTTCTCGCAAAGACACTAAAAGAGGAAACGCTAATATTAAATCTTCAAACGTTGTGCCCGAGCAAGATACTCAAACGAAATCAAATACAGAGCTGGAGACTCGCGCATTCTCAAAACACGTAACCCAGTCAAAAAAC
The DNA here is from genome assembly GCA_964425355.1 of uncultured Algimonas sp. Classification (GTDB taxonomy): domain Bacteria; phylum Pseudomonadota; class Alphaproteobacteria; order Caulobacterales; family Maricaulaceae; genus Litorimonas. The sequence goes on from CAYRMO010000039.1 coordinate 22,648, forward strand.
AACGTTAAACAAACTCGGCTCGGTTCGAGTGTATTGAATACAAATGAGTCAAAGAAAAACGGTCTTCCTCACGATCCCAAAAATGCACCGACTCAAAATAATTCAAAATCAGGTCAATCTGCGGAGACGAAAGAGACGCAACAAATATCCGCAAAAATCAACAAAGTGGATCACCGATTAACGGGGTCGACTTCACCGACTTTAGACGAAGAACCGGTTTCTCCGACAATAGGCAAGCCGCAAAATATGGCCAAAATATCAGCGACACATGTTTCTGACTTTAAAGACAAAATGCGTAAAATCCCGAGTGAGGATAAGCCTATAAAGCAAACGATCTCGCAAAAGGTAGATACAAATAAGGTTACGATAGACAAAACAAAGCGAGACCTAAGGCACCGAACGACGAGCGTTGCGGCTCACCAACACACACATTTTCAATCCGATAATTTGACGTCGCCAGTAAATGCAAAACAAGTTGTTTCTCAAGAACGAGGTGATAGCGTGTTCGAGCTTGAAAAACAAAAACCGCGCAACATCGAAGGTCTTGCAACACCAAGACCTGAAGCCATATCGAGACAGACTTCGGATGTCCGCCAGTCCACAAAAAAAAAGACTGGAGTCAGTTCAACACTTTTGAAACCCCAAAGAATTCCTTCTTTATATGCGGGGCATTCAACCGTCACAAATTTAGTCGACAAAGCCACGACTCCGACGAAAAACCATATCGCAAAAAATATAAACACCCGACAAGATATAAATGCCCAACAAGATATAATTGCCCGAGCATCACGTTCCATTCAAAAATCAAATAAGATATCACCTCTACATATACAGACCCCAACATCTAGGCCGCAAAAACGACAAAGGGCGGCTGACAAAACCAAATCAGCAAAATTGCAGATAGGACAAGTCAACTTAGTCGTTAGGTCGAAGTCGACGACTCCACCTCCGAGTGATCAAAACCCCGTTGTTATAAAGCCGAGTAAGAAATCCATAACGCCACGCCCAATGCCTGTTGAAAACCGCCGATATAGGAAGCGGTTTTAGGATGAGTACGCCTGTTCCAAATATGTTGTCAGAGGTCGCCAATCAGCTGGGTCGCTTTATAACGACACAGGTCAGCGGCAATCCACGTGTCGTCATTGGACCGCCTGCCGATGCGGTACCAACCGATGCGAATGCGGAACCTGTAATAAATTTATTTTTCTATAAGGTTGGGCCGTCTGGCTTCCATGCAGATGCGACAACGCAAGATCCATTTTTCATCAGAATTCAATGTCTCATTACGGCCTTTGGAAAGGACGTCTCAGTCGATAATTCCTCTTCATCTGTGCTAAGTGAAGGCGAGATCACCCTGCGCCTCCTTGGCAGTGTTATCGAACAATTTCACCAAAACCCAGTTCAACATGCGGTTCTGCCGGGCGGTGGCCCCCTCGCGCAATCGACACTTCAAATCGTATTTGCGCCTCTAAATATTGAAGAGTTAAATCAGATATGGGGCACGCAGGGCGAT
>CAYRMO010000040.1:0-23696 GCA_964425355.1 uncultured Algimonas sp.
GATCAACCGCTTTGGCATAATCAGGACGTGACGTGCCTGCCATGATACCCGGATCGGCTTTGAATTGACGACGGACTTCTTCAACAATTGAACCGGCTGCACGTCCAACAGACTGCATGGCCCAAGCGCCAAAGAGGTAAGGTAACAAACCGCCAATAAAGAGACCGACAATCACATATGGATTGGTCAGGCTGAAATCGACTTGCACGCCAGATAACGGATTACCCTCTTTTGCTGAGAAATAGAGAATGTCCTGATAATAGGCGGCAAATAGAACCAGCGCACCTAGACCGGCAGAGCCAATCGCATAGCCCTTGGTCACCGCTTTGGTTGTGTTACCAACCGCATCAAGCGTATCTGTTGTATTACGCACTTCAGGATCAAGCTCCGCCATTTCGGCGATACCGCCAGCATTATCTGTTACAGGGCCAAATGCGTCGAGAGCGACGATCATGCCCGCTACACCTAACATAGCTGTCACAGCAATGGCGATACCGTAAAGACCGGCAAGGCTAAAGGTAATGATGATACCCGTGACAATGATCAAAGCCGGGATCGCTGTGGCTTCCATGGAAACGGCAAGTCCTGCAATCACATTTGTACCATGACCCGATTCAGACGCGGCTGCGACGGATTTTACCGGACGAAATTTTGTGCCCGTGTAATATTCTGTGATCATCACAATCAGACCCGTGATCACCAGACCAACTATGGAGCATAGGAAAAGATCCATGCCGGAAAAACCGGTGTCTTGGATATTTTCAAATCCGAGCATTTGGTGCGTAAGTACGCCAATTGCGCCGACCGACAAGATACCTGTTACGATAAGGCCTTTATAAAGTGCGCCCATCACATTGGTTGAACCTTTGCCAAGTTTAACGAAATATGTCCCGATGATTGAGGTCACGATACAAACCGCGCCAATCGCCATAGGATATAGGGCAAGCTCACCAACGGTACCAAACAGAATTGACCCAAGGACCATTGTGGCCGCGATTGTCACGACATAGGTCTCGAACAAATCAGCCGCCATACCAGCACAGTCACCAACATTATCGCCGACATTATCCGCAATGGTGGCTGGGTTACGAGGATCATCTTCGGGAATACCCGCTTCGACTTTACCGACCAAGTCGCCACCAACATCAGCACCTTTGGTAAAGATACCGCCGCCGAGACGGGCAAAGACGGAAATGAGTGAGGCGCCAAGTGAGAGCGAGACAAGTCCGTCAATCACACCGCGTTCATCGGCCCCCATTGGACCGGTTAACAGGAGATAGTAAACCGCTAGGCCTAAAAGGGCGAGACCGGCAACCAACATGCCGGTAATCGCACCGGCTTTAAAGGCGATATTAAGGCCTGCGCCCAAAGACTGGCGTGAGGCTTCCGTTGTTCGAACATTGGCTTGGACAGATACTAACATGCCGACATAGCCAGCAATACCCGACAGAACCGCACCAATGATAAAGCCCACAGGCGCAATCATATTTCGGAATAAAATAAACAGAATGATGGTGACAACAACACCAACAATCGCAATCGTTTTATATTGTTTATTGAGATAGGCTTTCGCACCTTCTTGAATCGCACCCGCGATTTCATTCATGCGTTCATTGCCTGTTGAGGCTTTCATCAGCCCCGCACGGGTCACAATCCCGTAAAGCACAGCGATAACCCCCGCTGCAATGATAAGATATAGAGCCATAACACGCTCTCCTTGAGAATAGGTGCTATGCCACTCTCTTATGGGCAAGCACCGACAATGTCATGAAGTTGGCCGTGCCGGGATCACCATTTGGGCGACTGCACGCTTCCCCTCGCGAGTTTGAAGTTGGCCGCGCCCGGATTTTCCGGTGTCGCGCTTCCCTTCGCGTAGGACCACAATGTGACAAAGCCGTAAGGTCGCGTCAAGTCTCAATGATGATCTGAAATTTAAGCCGATTTTAAATGCGCAACCCAGCCAATTCTAGGGACTAAGCGCAGAACCAAATCATTGAGCCACTCGCAAATAGCGGAATAAAAAACCCGGTAGGCGCAATGTGCACCTGACCGGGTTTAAATTGATCTTATGAGATTCATCTAAAATTCGATATCAGCACCGATATAGAATAAGCGGCCACGAGGGTCATGAACTTTAGAGTCAAATCCACCATTTGTGAAAACTTGAGGTGGATCTTCATCCGTTGCATTGATGACGCCCAAGGTTAGTGTCGTCCCTTCACCCAGATTGTCGATAAACTCACCAACGCGAAGCTTATATTGCGCATCAAAAGTTGTGTGAGCGTCAATTTCTTCGCCCGGATTTTGATCGTCATCATAGCCTGAAATGTGACGGGCAAAGCCGTTCAAACTATGAGGTCCGTGTTGCCAACCAATACCGGCATTGAAACGAAGTTCCGGAACCGATGTCCCAAAGTTTGTGAAGTTTCTATTGCCAGCGCCGTCGATGTCTCCCGCTTGCGGATCATCCAGATCATATTCGGTCACAAATGTGCCGCCAACAAATGGAACAAAAGTTCCCGCACCAGTATCAAGCGTATATCTGACATCAAAGTCGATCCCGCTGGTTTGAACCGAAGACGCATTGACAAAATTCTTATTGATCTGAACAATTGTTCCTGGATTAGCTGCAGTCCCGTCGCCACCAACACGAATGACGTCTGGACCGAGTGGATCGGCATTCAATACAGCCGTTGTATTTTCGGCAATAATGACATCTGAAAAATCAAAGCTAAAGTAATCGACACTGACTTCGAGGCCAAAATCAGGGGCAAATGTTGCACCTATATTGAAGGCTGTTGATTCTTCCGGTGTGAGGTCTTCGCTACCGACGGTCCGAGCCGCCACAAAAGCTGCCGCCCCGCCATTGGCAGGATCAGCAACTTGTTCGAGAACTGTGGATTGTCCAAATTGTTGGAAAACGGACGGGCTGCGGAATGAGGTTGAGACTGAACCTCGCAGTGAAATTGCGTCTGTCGGCCTGAATAGAACAGCGGCTTTTGGATCAAATGTGCTGCCAATGGAGCCGCCATAGTCTTCAAAACGTCCAGCAAGTTGGAATTCTAACTGGTCATTTACGGAATATATTGCTTCTGCAAATACCGCATAGACGTCTTGGTCGCCTTCAAAATCTTGGTCTCCAATTAGAAAGCCAAAGCCATCAGCATTCGAAATTGGATCAAGAACGGTGTCATAATCTTCGCCGCGGAATTGACCGCCAACCGCGACAGCCAATCCATTATCAAAGACTTTGGACACAACGGCTTCGACCACAGTCAGCGCAGATGTCGAATCTCGAACTTGTGTATCGATTACGAAATCGAGGATTTCAGGGCTATTTGGCGCTGTTGTGAAGGAGGAAGAGAACGGGTTAAAGAACCCAGAAGGACCACCAGTTGCCGCACAAGTGCCAGACAGGGCGCATTGAAAATTGTCGACAACCGTATCTTCAGTTGAGATTATATGCCTGTTCGCCGCACGTGTTAAAGAAACCCGCCAATCATAGCCATTATCAAGCGATCCCTCTAATTCCGTTGAAAAACGATAGGTATCAGACTCGGTTACATTGGGTGAGACGTCTCCGCCATTACCAATGGCGCGACCAAAAAATACGGCTCCACCTGGTGTTAATGCGGCTAGGGTCGGATCAAAATTTGGATGTGATGCCGGGATAAAGGCCGAACCTGTTTGCAAGAATGGAAAGGTGGGCGAATTTCCGCGTATGGCTACATTATCTGCATAGGTGAGCTCCGCCGTCCAACTGATATTATCGGAGAAATCAATATTGGCCTGCAAGAGACCCGTCAGGCGTTCCTCTTCTGCAACCAAATTAAAGAAATCACCGAAATCAAATCCACAAAACCCAACATCAAGCGGAATCCCTAGAGCTGTACCTGGGGCTAGGACATTTGGAAATCCGCCTGCAGCTGCGCACCCCGGATCAATCAAGGGATTACCTGCTAATGGTCCTGAGACCGGGAAAAAGGCGCCTGGATTCCCTAATGATGAGGTGTCATCTTGAGGTCGCGACAAGCGTCTTTCTTCGGTTGTTAGAGGTGAGCGATCTGTGTAGCTGATGGCGCCTAAAAAATTGGCATTGTCAAAGTTTTTTCCGAATAACCCCTGAAGTAAAAGCTCATCGGATGGAAAGCCGTCTACGGTCTGATAATTTGCGCTAAGTTTTACGCCGTCATAATTTTGAAAGGTCGAGAAATTGACAACACCCGCAACAGCATCTGATCCATAGGTCGCAGAGGCACCGTCTTTAAGGATTTCGACATTATCAATGGCAATTAGCGGGACGAGTGAGGCTGTATCAACAAAATTAAAGCCTCCATTTGTTGTGGCGGCCGAGAGAACCTGCCGACGGCCATTTAGAAGAATCAAGGTTGATTGAACGCCCAGACCTCGAAGATTGATATTTGACGTTCCTGTTGTCCCATTTTGCGTAAAGGCATCCGGATTGTTTTCCGCGCCCGTATTAATGGTTAGCGTTTGCGTTAAATCAGCAATGCTCTTTGCGCCTGTTGAAGCGATTTCTTGATCCCCAATGTTGGCGACAGGAGATGCAAAATCTTCTTGAGCTTTGCGTTTGATTTGTGAGCCAACAGCAATGACTGTGTCTTCAGACGTTTGGGCTACCGCGTTTGGCGCGAGCCCCGTTGCAATCATGGCTAGGGCTGACGCAGCCATTAAAGAGCGATTCATGAATGTCATATTACTTCCCGAGTGGTTTATATTATTGATTAAACCATATCGGGTAGGAAATAGAACGCCACTGCAAAGAGACCGCATATCCGGTTTTTTTTGTGAGTGTGACATTTCTGTGACGCGACATTTTTGCTTCAAGCGATCACATCTTTTTAAATGGGTGTTTATTTCGTTGCAGAGCGTGATTTCGAACCTATAAAGACGTTCGAACGTATTTACTTAAAATGACGGTTTGGAGATTTCTATGCGCGTAATTCTAATGACGGCGCTAGCTTTATCACTGGCGAGTGTGGCGCAGGCTGAAACGATTAAAGGGTCGGCGGGGTCAGAAATCGAATTAACAACCTTGGAAAATTTCGATAGCCCTTGGGCGATGACACAATTGCCGGATGGCCGTTTCCTCATTACCGAAAAAGGGGGAGCCCTTTGGCTGGTCGGTCGTGATGGTAAAAAACTGGGACAAATTGGAAATATCCCAAAGGTGACAGCGCGAGGTCAGGGTGGTTTGGGTGATATTATTCTACATCCAGATTTTGCATCAAATAAGACCGTATATTTATCATATGTCGAGCGTGGTAAAGACGAGGATAGCTTGTCAGGGGCTGTGGTTGAACGCGCCGTCTTGACGGTGTCGGCACGCGGAGGTTCCCTAAAGGACCGCGAGGTTATCTGGCGGCAATATCCAAAAGTGACGGGGAATGGCCATTATAGCCATCGTCTCGCGATATCGCCGGAAAATGCACAACATGGCGCGGGTTATCTCTATATTACGTCAGGTGAGCGCCAGAAATTCACGCCGTCGCAAAATATGGATATGAACCTGGGTAAGATCGTAAGGCTCAATCTCGATGGTACTGTGCCAGAGGATAACCCTTTTTCGACCCAAAGTGGTGTGACGCGCGAAATTTGGTCCCTGGGGCATCGTAATCCACTTGGAATCGATTTTGACTCTAAGGGTCGTTTATGGGCCCATGAAATGGGACCGGCCCATGGGGATGAGCTCAATCATATCGTCAGGTCCTCAAATTATGGTTATCCTGTTGTCTCAAATGGCAATCACTATTCCGGCGTTGATATTCCTGATCACGACACAAACCCCGTTTATAACAGCCCAGAAGCCTTTTGGGACCCGGCTATCAGCCCGGCAGGCTTCATCATTTATGACGGCGACCTATTTGAGAAATGGGCAGGGGACGGCTTTATCGGTGGGCTGAGTTCGCAGGCTTTGGTCCGCATTGAATTTGGCGAAGGCCGTCGCGGCCCAACCGCGAAGGAGGCGGAGCGTTTTGAATGGGGCAAAAGGATTCGCGAAGTCGAAGTGGGATTAGATGGAGCCATCTATCTATTGGAAGATAATGATGGGCGCTTGCTTAAGGTTACGCCCAAATAGATAATTAGAAAGCGGGTTAGCGCAATTTGCGACATTACTGACTTAGAAATTGGGCCTTATTTACCCATTTTCTAAAGACATATCTGAGTTAAACATGTCGCAAAATGCACTGAACGCCCGCTTTTTGTCAGCCTTTATAGGCTTTGATACCGGCCATAATAAGTTCGCCTGCTTTTTCGGCGCTATCCCATCCCAGGACCTTGACCCATTTGTCTTTTTCCAGGTCTTTATAATGACCAAAGAAATGCGGGATCCGGTCCTGCAAGACTTCTGGTAGATCTTTATAGGTTTTGATTTTGTCATAATAAGGCGTCAGTTTTGAATGGGGGACAGCAACGATTTTTTCATCCATGCCGGCTTCATCTTCCATAAGTAAAACGCCAACGGGTCTACACCGAATAACACTGCCTGGGACCAGGGCGCGTTGACCAACAACCATGATATCTGTCGGATCACCATCTTCTGAGAGCGTATGCGGCAGGAAGCCGTAATTACAAGGATATCGCATAGAGGTATAAAGGAAACGGTCAACAAACATGGCCCCGGAGGCTTTATCCAATTCGTATTTTATGGGCTCTCCGCCAAGGGGAACTTCGATGATCGCATTCACATCAAATGGCGGATTTTCGCCTGTCGGAATTTTAAGCATATCCATTGAGATATATCCTTTTATACATGTCGCGCCTCATAGCGCTCGAGCCCTGTTTTGCAAGAAATTATGCTGTAAAAAGAATAGCAAATAGGCCTGAACACAACATTACAACACCGATGATGACATTAAAGATACGGGCTGTGCGCGGCGTGTTTAAAAAGCGCCGAATTTTCTGCGCGGCATAGGCATAGACAGACAGGCCAAACATTTCGAGAATAGTGATTGTAAAGAGCATGATTAGGAATTGCGGCGCTAAGGCCTTATCGGCAATAAAATAGAGCGGGAGTAACATGCCAAAATAGACAAGCGGCATGGGCGAGGTGATCTGCAGTAAAACGCCTTTAAGATAGAGCCGCCACAAATTACCACGCTCAGATGAAGCCTGATTGTCATCTGATGAACCATCATCATTGGGCTTATCTATTTTGGGAGGCGGCCCGAACATGACGGATATGGCCATATAGGCGAGGACTGCCATGCCCAGAAACTTTAAGAATAATGTTGCACGCGGATAAAGCTCAAACAGAACAGCCGTTCCACTTGCGGCAAGTATCAGCCAGATTACATTGGCCGACGCGACACCCATGGCGGGTAGGAGAGCTGGTTTGAAGCCATAACGAAAAGAGGTCGCTAAGACGAGCATAACGGCAGGTCCCGGGGTTAACCCGCCTGTGAAGAATAAAAGCACAAGACTGAGCCAGAGCTCAAATTCCATAGAAATAGACCTTGTATTGGCGGATTGAATTTACGACATGCGCCCTAACGCTATAATTCGTATTTGTCACGTCAAATGGAAAACCAAGACCAAAGACCAGAACACAATCAGGCTGACACGCCCCTTCAATCTGTTTTCGATCAAATCGAGATCGCGATGGAGGGTGGAAAATCGGTTGACCTGAAAACCGTTGTAGAGAGTTTTGGCAATAGATCCTTCGGACCTGTCATGGTCTTATGTGGCCTATGTATGTTGACACCACTTGGGATCATTCCTGGTATCCCGCCAGCCTTTGGCGTTATTGTCATCATATTCGCCTTACAACTTTTATTCAGACGAAGAACGCCTTGGATGCCGGAGGTTTTGAGGAAGGTGAAAATTCCTGCCGATAAATTGCGAGCTGTGAACGCCAAAGTCAGACCTGTATTGGCAAAAATCGATGGAATTATTTCTCCGCGTTTAAGCTGGGCCTGCACGGGCCCCGCACAAGTTTTAGTGTCCTTAGTTGCAATTATTCTGTCTTTGACGTTTTTTCCACTCGGCGTGGTGCCATTTGGCGTGGTTGCCCCGGCCTTTATCATTCTTTTATTGGGCCTTGGAATTACAGCAAGAGACGGCGTAATTGTTATTATAGCCCTTAGCCTTAGTCTCGGCGTGTTTTGGGGCGTTATAACTTTGGTGCTGTAATGTTTCGAGTTTTCGCGCTGTATCGGGGTTGAAGCGCGGCGATAATTCTAACGATTTTCGGTATAAATATTTTGCCAATTTAACATCGTTTTGGGTTACGGCTTGGTCTCCAGCCTGAACAAGAAACACGCTGGCTCGATCCGCATTGAGGCCTGCAAGCGCGGGTTGGAGTTGTCCCAATTTTATCAAAGCGCCTCGCCGATTATTATCAAACCGGATATCTTGAGGATCCGCTGCGACTGCACGGTCAAAGGCATTTAAGGCTTTTTCTGTGTCGCGTGAGAGCAGAAATGATTGCCCAATATTATTCTCAGACAGACCAGGACGTTGCCCAGCTAGACCTGCCATTGCATAAGCTTGCCGCGCTTGAGCATGCAGGCCTTCATTATCTTGTAATCGCCCCAAGAGGTTCCATAAGCGCGGATCAGAATGTGCTAAGAGTCCGTTTTTTAACTCGTCTATGGGGGCCGTTGAACCTTGAGATAAAATTTTGATTAAGATCGCATCAGCGGACATAGGGTCGTCAATGAACGTTGCGGCTTCTCTAACATCTCCGAGGGCAATTAAGGTTCGCCTTAATCCAGCACGAGCAGGTTGCAGGTCGGGATCGTGCATTAAAACAGATTCAAAACCACGTCGCGCGGATATATAGTCTCTTTGTTCTAAATCAGATTGAGCCTTTGACAAGGTTTCAAATATTGCAAATATATCAGTGGAATCTGTTTCTATAGATCGAATGTCCAGCTCTACTGCAGGTTTCGCGAGCGAGGCATGCGGCCATAAACATATGCCTATCATTAGTGTAAGATAGAGACGCATGGCTTTTATAATCCAGCCATAATGCGGAGGCCAGATGGTATCATCAACATGGCCATAATGGTCGGAAAAATGAAAACGATCAGGGGGACCGTTAGCTTGGCAGGGAGTGCCATAGCTTTCTCTTCGGCTTTCATCATCCGTTTATGGCGCATATCATCAGAAAATGTTCTTAAAGCCTGGGCAACGGAGCTTCCCATATCTTCGGCTTGTTTGAGCATAACGCCCAAGGCTTTGGCCTCTTCGAGGTTTATGCGTTCCGCAAAATTCATAAGAGCTTCATTTCGTTCCCGGCCCGCGCGTAATTCGAGATTCATAATATCCAAATTTTGTTTCAAGGCTGGATAACGTCCCCCTAATTCATGGCTGACACGTACAAGTGTAGCGTCCATGGATAATCCAGCTTCAACACAAGCCGTCATTAAATCCATGAGATCAGGAAAACCGCGTCGACAAATATCCGTTCGTCTCTTTGCCTTATGGACTAGAAAATATTTGGGTCCCATGAGACCGGCCGCTGCTAGAATAACGAAAAACGCTAAACAGGGTACGACTCCAAGCTTTGAGGATAGGAAGCCCCAAAAGGCTAGGCATATAAGAAGTGGCCCAAAAAGGGAGATAATTCTCGCTGCAAAAAATGTCCTGACAGTAGATCGGTCATAATAACCAGCTTTTGCCAATAAATGACGAATGCGCGTAATTTCCTTTGCATCGGGCAAAGTTAAATGCGCTCCTAATTGGGAGAGTAGATTTTGTTTTGCCCGCGCTTTGGCTCCGATTCCAACGTCAGTATCTGCGTCAAGCGCTGCCCCACTCGCAAGGCGGCGTTCGACACGCGAACTATCACGAATCGCTCCGCGTATAGCTATGAAACATAGCAGGAAGGAAATCCCCAAAAAACACGCGGAGATTAAAATCGTGAATGCGTTTGCGAAACTCATATCTTGAAGTTTATCATTCTGTACATGACGATATTTCCTATGCCCATCCAGATGAGGACGCCCCAGAGCGAGTAAGATACGACCTCCATATGTTCGACGTCGCCATAAAAATCCGGACTTAATTTATTCACGGCGAGAAATAGGAGTAGCGGGGCAGCATTTAGGATCAATGCACTCATTCGACCTTCAGCTGAAGCGGCCTTGATTTTCAAGCGCATTTTCTGACGATCGCGAATGGTTTTGGCATTGGACCTTAAAAGTGCTGCTAGGTTCCCACCTGTTCTTTCTTGCAATCTGATCATCGCGGAAAAGAGTTCAAAATCTTCATGACCAATCCGGTCAGACATTTTTTGAATGGCAGCCGAAATAGTAGATCCAAAACTAATTTCATCAGTGGCTAAGCCGAATTCGCTTCCAATCGGATCTGGCATTTCACGCGCGACTAATCCCATTGCAACGGGGACCGGATGTCCCGCAGCTAAAGATCTGATGATGACATCCAAGGCTTCAGGAAGCTGCGAAACCGCACGTTTCTGCCGTCGTTTCACAATGAATTTTATGAGTAGATATGGTGCAATGGCGCCAATTAGGAACCCTATCATGCCCCAAATATAGGATTCATTTTTCAGAAATAATGTAAGCCCGAGTGAGGCAGCGAAGCCAAGACAAGCATAATAAAATCCATAAGGTCCTAGAGGCAGGCCGGATTGCATAATTAGTTGAGAAATATGCTGATTTAATCCCGCTAATTGCCCGTCTTGGTTTAATGAACGGCTTCGTCGCATTTTATCTAATGCATCCAGCTTGTCGTCAGACTTTGACAAACGACGCAATCTATCATTTGCAAGCTGAACATTCTTTCCCGCCTGACTCATGAAACCAAAAATCGTTTGGAGTAGGAAAAAACCTGCGCAAAAAATCAGTATATATATTATGACTTGCTGACCCGATGACATTAGCCAACTCTTTCCTTTATGGTAAGGTCAGATGTTATTCCAGGCATTAGAACTTTTGGTTCAAAAAGTCCTTCAGGTAGCGGAATCCCACGTGTGGTGATTTCTTCCAGACATTTGGGTCTGATTCCAGTTGCTCTAAACTCACCTTGGACAACATTATTGGGTCCCGTGCCGGTGCGCGTATAATTAAATAATTCCTGCATCTGAATAACAGAGCCCTCCATGCCCGTTACTTCTGCAACAGAGGTAATCTTTCTTTGGCCATCAGACAGGCGCGTCGCTTGGACGATAATTCCCACAGCAGATGCAATTTGTCCCGCAACGGCTTCCGGCGTGATTTTCATATCACCCATTGCAACCATTTGTTCTAGTCGGGTGAGGGCATCCCGCGGCGTATTGGCGTGCAAAGTCGCCATAGACCCTTCATGTCCTGTATTCATGGCCTGCAACATATCAAAGGCTTCTTCACCTCTAACTTCACCTAAAATAACGCGATCGGGCCGCATTCGTAACGCGTTTTTGACAAGCCCTCTTTGTTTGATTTCGCCTCTACCTTCGATATTTGGAGGACGTGTTTCCATGCGCGCGACATGAGGTTGTTGTAATTGTAGTTCCGCAGCGTCTTCAATCGTTATCAAGCGTTCTTTTGGTGAAATGGATTGCGACAAAGCATTTAAAAGTGTGGTCTTGCCTGAGCCGGTTCCGCCTGAAATCAGAATTGTGACGCGTGCTTTACAGGCCGCCCAAAGAAACTGAGCGACGACATCAGGGATCGCATTAAATTCAACCAATTTGTCAAGGGTTAGGGGTGATTTAGAAAATTTCCGAATTGAGACAAGCGGACCATCTACAGCGATCGGTGCGATAGCGACATTGACCCGACTTCCATCCAGAAGACGGCAATCGCATAGAGGCTGACTTTCATCCACTCGGCGTCCAACTTGGGCTACGATCCGGTTAATAATCCTCAGGAGATGTGGCTCATTTGCAAAACGAACAGGAGATAATTCCAATTCCCCCCGTCTTTCAACAAAGACACGCTCATGACCATTAATGAGAATATCCGAGACAGTTTCATCCTGAAGGAGTGGTTCCAATGGACCTAATCCTGTCATCTCATGATAAACACCGTCAGCCAGTTTTTTGAGGTCACGTTTATTTAATTTGAGACGTTCTTCTTTGGCCATCTCGACAACAATATCGTGAACTTGATGTTTTAACTCAAGGCTTTCAAGCCCATCAAGCATGGCTAGATCTATTTCATCGATTAGTCGCGTATGGAGTTTAATTTTTGTATCCAACCAGGCATTGCCTGACTCAATAGGCGTTAATTGTTTTTCGGGTTCAATGTCTATTTCGTTTTCTTCGACGATCACAATCGGCGCATAGTCATCATCATTATGTTCCAATTCGCGGATATGCATGGTCGCTTGTGGCGTGACCGCGGTTTGATTTTGATCTTCGAAGGCTTTTGTAAAACGTCCCATTCTAATTGACTAGCAAAAAGACTTTATATTCGAGTTACAGCTTTGGGTTAATGAAGGCTTTATGCTGCCATTTCAACGGCGCTATTTTCCAATTTTCGCAGGCGGGCCGCAATCATCCTAACATCTTTTTCGAAACGAGAATCTGACTTCAATGCACCTGCGGGTTCGCCACAATTCAGAGCTTCTCGAACTGTATCAGGATCTTGGCAAATTGTCGCAAAAACACTTTGTTCAAGTGCGGTCTCAACATCGCTGAGTTTGAGCATATTTTTAAATGACCTGCGTTCATATTTACCAATGATAGGGTGAGCATTTACCTTTCCCTGTGTTTCCCGCGCAATATGAGACAATATTTCGCGCGTTGCATGTAGGGATGGAATAGTGAGTTCACAGGTTACACCCAATAGATCTACGGCTTGCATGATTGGGAGTGACCAGGGGTGTTGATGCCGCGGCATGTCCAATATGATTGTGTCATAGAGATCCATCGCAGCATCCAATATCGCCATAATCGAATGGGGATTAATTTTTCTATTTGCACCCATCACATTCGGCGCAGCGAGAAGAGAGATACCGCTTTGATGTGTAGAGACGAGGGCTCGCGTAAAGGCGTCATCTATATTGTCTGCTGGACCCGTAAGGTCGTCTAAGGTCAGGCTAGGTAAAAGATCCAAATGATGCGCGCAGGCGCCAGATTCAAAATCTAGGTCAATCAGACAAACACTTGGATCTACAGGGCTTAGGCGCTTAGAACTTTTTGGAGATGTGACCGCAAATTCATAAGCGAGTTGGGTTGCAAGCGATGTCGTACCCACACCACCGGTTGCGCCCATAAAAGCGAAGACCTGAGGGTCTTGCCGTGTTTTTATCGTAGTCTCATTGCCCATTTCTGGGCCGAAATCCGAACCCTCATTTCTATCAAATTCGGGGATCGATAAATCGTCGTTGTGAACTCCAGATGTCGCGTCTTGTATAAGATTATATCGCTTTTTTTTATTGATACGATCATCGCCTCGACGACGGTTCCGTTTATGACGTTTGATCATGGATTTAACTTTCGTCCTAATCTGAGGTTCCAGGTGCAACAGGCTCAGGGGTCTCGCCAGCTTCATAGGCGAGGCGGGCCGCTTTTTGACGTTCGCGATTAGGAGAAATAAATGTGTTGGCTTTCTGCTCAGGCGTTGGCTCAACACGCTGAGCCGCAATATTTTGGGCAGTCGCCTGGCCAAAGGTCGAGCTATGGGCGTCCAAAGCTGGCTTGGTTGTTGCGCAGGCGGATAAGCTCATCGACATTAGGAGCGCTGACGAAACTAAAAATGACTTATTCAATTGCATGGCCGAAGCCTCCTTCGATTTTGCCTAATAGGAAGGCTTCTGCGTCTGACGGAACCGTCAAATTGTCGAGCGGCGATGCGAGTTGATCTCGATCAGATACGGGCCGCGCTAGATGCGGCGTGACGATAATAACGAGTTCAGTTTCTTTGGTTTGATACCGGGTTGACGAAAAGAGAGATCCAAGTATTGGAACTTTACTTAACCATGGTACGTCTTCTCGGTTGTTTACACTTTCATTTTGCAAGAGACCTGCAATGGCAAAACTCTGAGAATTTCTAAGTTCAATTGTGGTGTTGGCACGTCTAACCCGAAGTCCAGGCACGGATACGCCGCCAATATTGACTGAATTTGCAAGGTCCAATTGACTGACTTCAGGCGCAACTTTCAAATTTATTATGCCGTCATCCAGAACGGTTGGTGTAAATCCCAAGCCGACGCCAAATTTTCTATATTCAATCGCAATTTCACCAAGTCCCGACGGAACTGGAATTGGGAACTCTCCACCGGCTAAAAAGCTTGCGCTTTCACCTGACATTGAAACAAGATTGGGTTCAGCCAAGGTTCTGATGATACCTTCTTCTTCCAGAGCATCAATTTTGACATCCAGAGCAGCACTTCCAATGCCGCCGCCTAGAACAGCGCTCAAAGCTGGGTTCACAACATTGCCAACAGACCCGCCAACTGAAAAATCGCCTGAATTGAAGGCGAGATCTCCCGTTCCTCGCGAGGAAAGAACATTTATTCCTAATTGCTTGACGGCGTCGCGACTGGCTTCAACAAATCGAACTTCCAACATGACTTGATGACTATCTCGAATGGCGAGTCCAGATGTGACGCGAGACGGAGCATAGGCTTCTGCAATTGAGATCGCCCGGTCTGCGATGGCTTCTGAGGAGACATCGCCCGACAAATATATTCCACCAGCTAAGGGTCTAACCTCGACATCTTCTTTCGGAAAGGTTTCGAATAGGGTTTTTTTCAAAGCCGCGACATCAAAGCCGACTGTCACATCAACAATGTCAACGAGTTGATTGTCTTGATCATAAAGCATCACATTTGTTTTTCCGCCGGCTTTGCCCAAGAGTTGGAAGGAGCGGTCTGATAGAACGACAACATCGGCTATGTCTGCATTGGCCACGCGAACTTGTGCAAAAGATGTATCCGTACGCATGACTAATGTATCATCCTTCACCACTGACGTAGATGTCCGATCACCGCCCGTTTGCGTATCAACCCAGGCACCGGCAAAAGCGGTCGGGGCCTGAACCAATAGACACAGTGTAAGTGATAGAGTGAGATATGGTGTTTTCATATTATCCTCCTGCTAATTCGAGGCTTGAGGAAGACGGTTTTTGTTCGCGTTTGACCGACACGGATTGTGTGTCTTCGCCACGGATGACTTTAATATTTGCCACTTTTGACACAGGTGGTTTGGGCGTAACTTTCACGGGTCGTTTGGGTTTTTTAGCTGCGCTATTTGAGTTAGCGCGCGCGTCCAAATCACGTGAATCAACTGATTTTGTCGTAGATGGCAAAGCCTCACCGACGGCGCGTAATACAAGAGATAGACGGCCGCGCGATTGCGCAACGCTCAGGGCTTGTGCGTCCATATGGCTAACTTCAAGTGTTACGGTTCGCGCGACATTTGCGCCGTCCTGTGTTTGGTTCTGACTTTGGTCAATTCCCAAAACCCGAATTGACTGGAGGATTATATCAGATCTGAAATTGGGAATTTTGGAACCGGGATCAGGCTCGGAAATATATTGAACATCTACGAGATCACCTGGGACAACAAATCCGGCAACACCTGTTACGTCATCAACGCGAATAGAGGCCGCGCGATATCCAGGACGAATTCGGGCAGATAATGATGCCCGTCCGTCCAAACCTGACACTTTATGCGGCAAGAGTACTTCATTCATTTTTATATTTGAAAGTGCGATAAATGCACCGTCTTCAATTTCATTATAATCGGGCGAAAAAATATCGGAAAGATCCGCGAGTGCGCCAGCTGGTACAATCTCCATTGGCATGTCAACGACCCGCAAGGCGCTTTCCGTTATGTGGTCGCCAAAATTAAGGTCCGCATCCGCAACCACGACCGAGATCATATTATAGTCTTTTTCTACGGGTAGGGTCGTTTGGCTAATTTTGGGTGCCGGAGCCTGTTTAAATTGATCCTCGACAGCTCCTTGAATCCAACCACGAGCGAGAACAATCGCCATAATTCCAAAGGCAGCACTTGCCCCAAGTGTGACTAAAGTATTTGTGCGCATCTAGGTTAGCCCGTTTCTTATAATTATTGTGATCTTACCGCCGCGCCCCGCGCCAGAAGATCAGATGATCGACTATCTGACATGATTTAGGAAAAGTTTGGTTCAAAAGCAGAGTCAAAATAGTTGAAAAATGTGAAGTTAATAAAATCTAAACGCGTCTGAAACTTGTTTTGTGAATTTCAAATAAACAAAGCCAATAGAGCTGAACACTTTAAAGTCTCATTAAGGCTAAATACCTATAATGGCACCAACAACTATGCCCTATGGGAGCAACACAATGTCTTTAAAACGTATTTCTATTCTTGCTATATCCGCTTTATCAATGGCTTTTGGCCTTCAAGCGCATGCCTTGAGCGCGGTCCAAAAAGTTGAAAAAGAAGTTGTGACAACAAATGATGCGGGTGAAAAAATTGTCACGCGGGTTCCTGCCGAGAGCGTTGCGCCTGGCGAGACGGTTGTTTATACCGTAGAATTTCTAAATGACTCGGATGCGCCAGCGACTGACTTGGTTTTGGCGATGCCAATCCCAACCGACATTCGGTTTCTCGAAGGATCTGCTGATCGGTCCGGCGCTACCATTCTATATTCAACGGATGGCGGTTCAAGCTATGCAAGACGAGACGCGTTAGAGCTTTCAGCTGTTGGTGGCGGGACGCGTGGAGCTCGTAGTGAAGATATCACCCATATACAATGGACAATTACCGGGCCTGTTGCTGTAGGTGAACGCGATAGCGTGACGTTTAAAGGGCGTTTAAAATAGAGTGTTATACTAATTCGATTTTAGGTCGATGAGCTTGAAACCGTCTCGATTGAGAGGCGGTTTTTTTGTGTCAGAATGACGCATGCAAGCGACCTCAACCACAAGAGAAGATCAGATTATTTCCTGAAAAGCTTGAAAGTAGTTTTCGTTTTTTTTGTTAATTAAAGGTAAATGGATTCACGCGAAAAACATATTAAGTATTTGATATAATTGAAAAAATACAAGATGAACAAGAAATAAATGATTGTTTTGTTTAGCTGGCGTTAACTACGCTAATTCGCGGGCACTTAACCAAACTCTGTTAGTTTTCCGAGGTCAAACAACTTTGGGAAATTTAAAATGACTAAGAAAAACTACATGAAAGGTCTTTTGGGCGCTTCCGCTTTAATCGCCTTTTCAACAGGTACTGCCCATGCGCAGAACAACTTCACGCCGGCCGACACGACTGTGTCAAACAGCTTTACCCTCGACTATAATGTTGGTGGCGTTGCACAGCCGCAAATTGAAACAAATGACGATCCAGCTGATCCAACAGATAATGATGATCCGACAACCTTCCAGGTTGACCGTCTTGTCAATGTAACTGTTGCATCAAGTGGTACAGCCTCGACATTTGCACCGGGTGAAACCGATGCAGTGGTTCAATTCTCTGTTCGGAACGACGGTAACGATACACACGCTTATCTTTTGGATTTCGAAGAAGCTGGTGGAACCGATGATGACTTCGATACTGAGAATTCAACATCTGGCGATCGTATCGTTTATTTCGTTGATACAAATGGCAACGGTCTCTTGGACGGCACTGAGGGTGATCCGGCGAATGAAATCACTTATGATCCAGCCGATGACTCAACATGGCCAGTTCTAGATGCTGACGATTCAATTATCGTTCGCGTTGTTCGTAATATCCCTGTCGGGGCTGCGGATGGTGAAGAAGCTCTAATCCATCTCTATGCAGATACACGTGACGAAACAGATCCAGACGGAATTGCTATTGTTGCGGATGCTGATGGCACAAACACAACTGACGTTGCAGAAAATGTATTGATCGATCTTGATGGTCCAGCCTCTGCTGCAAATGACGACGCAACTGATGGCGCGCATTCTGCGACAAATACATATCTTGTCGAGTCTGCTGATTTATCGGCGACCAAAGACGTCTTCGTATTTGATGCCGATTATGACGGAACTTGTGATACAATTGGCGCAACATATACGCCACCTGCACCAAGTTCAGATACTGGGTCTGACGTTCCAAATAATGGTTTCCATGTTCCAGATGCATGTGTTGAATATTTCATCACAGTTCGCAATGACGGGTCTGCCGATGCGACAACTATCGATCTAACCGATATTTTACCAGATCACCTTGTATTCCAATCAGCACTTGTTGTTGGATCTTTAACAGGTGGGTCTTTGTCGACACCGTCTGCTGGAGCGCTTTGTGATGGAACGGCTACGACATGTGATGTTACCCTCACAGGTGCCACAATCGCAGGAAAAGCTAACGCAGCTGACCCTGCAGTAGAAGGTCACCTCGTTATTCGGGCGACTATACAATAGGGCCAAAATCCTAAAGCCTTTGACTTAGGTCGTGTCGAAGTTTTCGGCACGACCTCGTCACCTGACATGTGAAATATGAACTGTTTTGGCAGTATCGCTTGTCGCATGTTTTTACGGGGCTTTTGAGATGGCGCGCGCAACTACCCCCAATTCGTGAACCAAACTAAGACACATATCTCTGGACTTCTTGTCTTTGCAGCAACGGCCTGGCTGGCTGGTCCTGCATTTGCGCAAGATACACAAAACAATTTTGGCACTGAAGTCGTCAATGTTGCAACGCTAGGCTTTACGGTTGGCGACCAAGCGGCGACGGTTGAGACAGCGCCAGCGATTTTCACGATTCGTCCGCCACAAACACCGGCGGTCATAGAATTTTTCCGACATGCTCCGACAGCAACAGACCCGCTCTTTAGGGCTGTAAATGGTTCGGATTTCAGTCCGAGTGGCGAGCTAGACGGACCTTTCACCCAAACGGGTGCTCCTATTACAACAGGTGGGCAATTAATTGATTTGTCTACACCTATTCCGCTTTCACCAGCGACAACCTATTTGGCTGGCGAACTCATGTTCGTGCGGGTGATCGATACAGGTCAAAATTTAAACAGCACAGAAATTGATACGATCTCAATCGTGGTTGAAGCCTCAAATGGCGATCTTATCACCCTACGCCTATATGAGTCGGGCCCTGATACAGGGGAATTTTTGGCTTATATTCCGTCAACGGCTGCGCAAACGGCCCAAAATGATGGCGTTATTAGCGCGGCTGGGAATACTCAATTAACAGCCACATATATTGATACACTAGATTCAACAGATGTTGTTGTTGATACAGCCATCCTCAATCCACTTAATCGCGTTTTCTCGTCTGTCAGTGGAGAGTTGGTGGATGAGGCCAGAGTTACATTGATAAATCTAGAGACTGGCGTCGAGGCTGATGTCTGGGGCGTTGATGGCTTTTCAACATTTCCGTCTGAGGTCGTCTCAGGCGAAAATACGGTCGATTCATCTGGTCTCACTTATGAAACGGGTGACGGCGAATTTCGCTATCCCATATTAGAGGCGGGCACATATGAAGTCCGTGTCGAGCCGCCAGAAGGCTATAATTTTGCCTCTGTTTTTACACCAGAGCAGCTAGCGCCTATGGCGTCTGAAAACGGGTTTGTCATCACGCCTGGCTCATTTGGACAGCCCTTTACATTGACCGAAGCTGGACCGCTAAGCTTTGATATTCCGCTTGATCCTGAAACGGATCTGGTCGTTGAGAAATCTACTAGCGTGAGTACAGGTGATGTTGGTGACTTTATAAATTATACTGTCCGGATTCGAAATCAGGGAATTTCAACGGCCCCTGTTCGCCTCTTTGATAGCCTGCCAGTTGGCTTCAGATATGTACCGGGCACGTCGCGTGCCGAGCAGCTCCCAATTGATGATCCATCTGTTTCTGAGGACGCCGTTCTTCTGACATTCGATATGGGTCTGGTTGCGCCCGGTGATACCATTACGCTAGATTATGCACTGCAAATTGGTCCAGGCGCTCATATGGGCGAAGCCGTAAATGAAGCTGTTGTCCGAGATGCCAATGGAGAACAAATTTCAAATGTTGCGCGAGCAGGGATCACGCTTCGCGAAGATCTCTTGCGTTCAACCAGCACAATTATTGGCCGTGTCACCGAGCAATCTTGTGACGGCGAACAAGACTGGGTTCGCCCAATCAACCGTGGCATCGGTGTTTCCGGCGTGCGTCTTTATATGGAAACAGGTGCCTATGTTGTTTCAGACGGCGATGGTCTCTTCCATTTTGAAGGTGTGACAGAGGGAACGCATGTTGTCCAAGTTGACGAAGAAACCTTACCTCGCGGTTTTGAACTCATGAAGTGTGAGGAAAACACACGATATGCTGGCGCTTTAAATTCAAAATTTATTGATGTTCAAGGCGGCGGAATCTGGCGTGCGAATTTCTATTTGAAACAAACAGGTGAAGTGGCAGCAGAGGTAGAAGAAGAAGTTTTCTCAGACGCGCATGAGCATTTGGATTTTGATGCGGAGTGGCTTGAAACTCAAGACGTCTCTCCATTATGGGCCTATCCATCACCGGAACGCACACCAAGCTCTCCCGCAACACATGCAGGGATTAAACACGCTTTTGGCCATCGCGTATCTTTGCGTCTGAATGATCGCGAAGTTGAACCATATTACTATAACGGACGGGATGTGTCTGAAGATCGGACCAAGGCGATCTCGCGCTGGCGCGGTCTTCCATTACAAGATGGTCGCAATGTTTTCATCGCTGATATTCTTGATGAAACCGGAACTGTGGTTGATAGCCTTCGCGAAGAGATCTGGTATGTCAAAACCATCTCACGGGCTACGCCTATACCCGCAGAGTCAACATTAATCGCAGATGGCCGTACGCCGCCTGTTGTTGCAATTCGGCTTGAAGATCAGTCAGGTCGCCCCGTTCATGCAGGACGCGTGACAGAGGTTAAGGTTGAACCACCTTATCGTCATTTTGACTCAGACGGAACTGACCGGTTACGTGAAGAAGCTGATAGTCTGGTGGCCCCATTATCGGCGGAAAAAACGCTTGCTGTGGGAACAGATGGGATATTGCGCGTAGAACTCGAACCAACCTTGCGCACAGGCAAAGTTACGGTTTTGGCGACGATGGATGATGGCCGCGAAATACCGATTTATATGTATCTCGAGCCAGAAAAGCGCGATTGGATATTAGTTGGTTTGGCCGAAGGCACAGCCGCTCTGCAAAACGTTGAAGGCAATTCTGTTGCGTTTGATGGGGATGCGAGTGACGTTATTTCCGATGGTCGCTTGGCCTTTTTTGCAAAAGGCATGATCAAAGGCGAATGGTTGCTAACCTTAGCGCTGGATACAGACAAGCGACGCGGCTCTCGTGATGACGCATTTGGTGAGGAGATTGATCCGAACGCGTTTTATACACTTTACGGGGATCGGACCTATCAAGAATTTGAGGGGGCGTCTCGCTATCCGCTTTATGTGAAAATTGAAAAATCACATGCCTATGCATTATTTGGTGATTTTGATACCAATGTCACAGAAGGGCGTCTGACCAGCTATAATCGTCGTTTGACAGGATTAAAGGGTGAGTATCTGGGTGAAAACTTCCAGGTCTTGGGTTTTGCTGCTGAAACTAATCAAGGTTTTGCGCGGGATGAAATTGCAGCCGACGGACTGTCAGGCAACTACCAATTATCCAATGATCGGATCCTACCGCAATCGGAAGAAATCGTCATTGAAACACGTGATCGTTTACGACCTGATATTGTTCTAGAACGCAAAGTTCTTGTTCGCTTTTTAGATTATACGCTCGACTATTTCACGGGACAGCTCGTTTTCCGCCTACCTGTTGACGCGACAGATGAGAATTTCAATCCGAATGTGATTGTGGCCGATTATGAAACATCAGAAGATGTTGAGCGTAATATTACGGCAGGTGGTCGCGTTCAGGCGCAAGTTCTGGATGGTCGTGTGCAAATTGGATCTAGCTTCACCCATGAGGATGGAAGCAATCAGGTAGCGGGCGCAAAATCGCAACAAATTGGTGTCGATATCATCGCAGATGTCACTGATAATACGCAAATACGGGCCGAATATGCTGTCACGGATCAATCAGGCGACGGCGAGGGCGTTTCAGATGCGAAATTATTAGAGGTTATTCATACCTCTGAAAAATTGGCAGCGGAAGCCTATTACCGTGAAGAAGAAGCTGGCTTTGGTCTAGGTCAAACCTCGTCAAATACAAATGGTATACGTCGCTATGGCGCACGCGCTAACTTACAAGTCCATCAGTCAGATGACGAAGCAACAGGTCGACGCAGCACAAGCCGTCTTGAGGCACAAATCTTTCGTGAGGAAAACCTCACCACTGACGATACCCGTACAAGTGGCGAAATCTTGGCGCATCATGACGGCACGCGTTTGGACCTATCCGGTGGTCTGCGTTTCACACAAGATGAATTTGTCAATCAAGAGGACAGGACGTCATTATTAGCGGTTAGCCGTGCATCTTATGATTTCCCGAAACATGGATTGTCTGTTCAGGCCACTGCAGAAGTTCCAATTGATGGAAATGATGAAGTTTCTGGGCAGCCATCCGTCATTGGCCTTGGCGTTGATAAACGGCTCGGGAAATACGCAATTATCAATTTGCGCCACGAAATTTTAAATGGTGGCGGACAAAGATCTAATAATACGACATTGGGTGTCTCTGCGACCCCTTGGAGTGGGGGCACTGCGACCCTTTCTGCAGATAATCTGACCAATGATTCTGGTGATCGTTTGGGCGCAACTGTTGGATTGGATCAAACGATCCGTTTGACTGATAAAATTTCAGCGTCCGCGGGTGTGCGCGCGCGTCGTCTTCTGCGTGAAGAGGCAGCTTTTGTCGAAGTCGCACCGGATGCCGCGATTTCACCCTTTGAATCAAATGAGGACTTCCAATCTATATATTTGGGCGCGGCCTATGGAACGGCGAAGACCAGTGCGTCTGCGCGGGTTGAAGTTCGAGACAATGCAATTGATCAGACCTGGATCGGAACGACTTCTGTTGCGCGAGAACTGACTGAGACGCTTTCTCTAGCCGGGACAACACGGGCGCGTTTCTCAGATGCTAAAGGAGACAACGGAACCGACTCCCGTATCGATCTGCGTCTCGGCGCGGCATGGCGTCCGCGCGATGAAGGGACCGTTATTTTTAACCGGCTTGACCTTGTTCACACCAATGACGAAATCGGTCAGCTTGGAACAAAAATTGTCAATAATGCGGCCATGAATACGCTCGTAAATGATCGTTGGCAGCTTTCTGCCAATTGGGGCACAAAATATACAACCACTGAAATCGCGGAGCAGAACCTTTCAAACTGGTCAAACCTTCTAGGCGCAGAAACGCGCTATGATATCACTGAAAAGATCGATGTTGGTTTCCGCGCCTCTATGCTGACAAGCGACGATGCTGGCACATCTTATAGCTGGGGTCCTTCTATTGGTGTATCGCCAATCGATAATGTTTGGGTCAGCGCGGGTTATAATTTCCAAGGCTTCAAAGATGATGATTTTGAAGCTGCAGAATATGCCCGAGACGGTGTCTATTTGCAGATGCGTATTAAATTTGATCAAAATACTGCCAGTGGTCTTTTACGTCGCATTAGCCCGACAGCCGATACTGTCAGTGCAGCCTCTCAAGCGACGGCTTTGAGCACACCTTAATCTAGATATGACTCAGTCTTGGGCTCGACCCAAATAGGTGTAGAGTTCGGGCAGTAAACCTGCATCTCCGACAGCAATAACCCGACCCCCATTTGCAGCGCTACCGCCTTCCCAATTGGTCAATTTTCCGCCTGCCCCTTCGACAACTGGGATAAGGGCCCGAACAT
>CAYRMO010000041.1:0-2081 GCA_964425355.1 uncultured Algimonas sp.
ACCAGCTTTGGCAGCACACATAGCTCTGGTGAGCGCCGCGCGAGGTGGGGAGATGATGTTGATCCGGGCTTTATTCGTCTGTCTGTGGGCTGCGAACCGCTTGAGCCATTTTGGCAGGCGATTGAGGTAAGTTTAGGCGACTAAGTAAAAAATATGTAAGCCTAAGTTCCTCTCAATATGGACTTCTTGACAGTTGTAATTGATCATTTTGATGCTTACTGGATAATTTAATTGGCGATCATTCAAATGCCTGTCTACTTAAAATTAAAGATGTGCTAACCATAGGTTTCTGTTGCCTGTCTAGTTTGAAAGGTGGCAAAAATGAAGTAATAAGGTGTCTACAAAAGCTGGGGCACATCAAGAATTGTTTTTCCAGCGAGTTTCTAGCGATATTTTAAGGTCACGCAGGCATGAAGTTAACTTTACATTCTAAAATCATACAATTCGAATTGGGTGAACTTGTTACCAATTTTATTCATAAGTTAGATGGCTTAAATTATGTAAAAAGTGAATTCTTACCCAATTTTTACGATTTTGAACTCAATTCGGAAGGCGTAAGTTTTCAATTTGCAGACGGTGTGTTAGAAACCGTATTCCTATTCATCGCGCGAGAAGACCCCGATAAGGGTGTATTCAATGGAAAGATAGATTTAATAGACGATTTATTTTGGAAATTTCCTACTCGGACGAATTTAAATAAAATTCTCTCTAAAACGGGGTTTGAAAGTGTAATAATCGGAAAAGGTGTAGGTCGAGAAAAGTTGGTAAAAAAGGGTGTCTTTGTTGACTATTACATATCTACCGACGAAAGAAATAAAGAGTTGTGCTTGGAGACTTGGAGAAGCGATGAGATATTGAATTCGAGTGGTTCTAATATCGTATAGAGTTAGGTGATCTGCTCCCTAAAAACTCCTCCATTTATAATTAGAGTTTTTCAGTTATTTTTCCGGCAGGTAGGATAATAACCGATGAAAGCGAGTGAATTTTCGGATACGCAGAAGGGGTCATTTAAAAGCAGGACCTTTGATGTGCCCCAGCTTTGGTAGACAAGCTTTTTGTTAAAAATAGAAAACAGGGGATTTGCAAAACCCGCTGCACGTCACCTCAACCGCAGAAATCGCTTGCATTCTGACGTAATCTAGCTATGTGGCCCCTTCAATTCGCGTCTGCGGTCTGGTGTTTGCCATATAGGCTCTCATCAATTCCGGTCGAACATGTTTCGTCACCCGCAGGCTTAGGTCAACCGGAAGAAGGAGATATTCAATGGCTCTTCCCGATTTTTCTATGCGTCAGCTACTCGAGGCCGGCGTTCACTTTGGTCACCAGACACATCGCTGGAACCCAAAAATGGCCCCTTATATTTTTGGGGCTCGCTCTAACATCCATATTATGGACCTGTCCCAGACAGTTCCGCTCTTGCATCAAGCGCTTAAAGAAGTTCGCGATGTTGCCGCTAAAGGCGGACGTATCCTGTTTGTCGGGACAAAACGTGCGGCGTCTGAGCCGATTGCAACAGCTGCTAAACGCTGTGCGCAATATTACGTCAATCACCGTTGGTTAGGTGGCATGCTGACAAATTGGCAAACCGTCACGAAATCTATCGGTCGTCTAAAGGAACTTGAAGCGCTACTTGGTGACCAGGGCGCCGAAGCCGATACAGGTCTGACAAAGAAAGAAAATCTGAAACTTGATCGTGAACTGCAAAAGCTTGAAAAAGCTCTGGGCGGTATCAAGGATATGAGCGGCAAGCCTGATCTGATGTTTGTGATCGACACAAATAAGGAGAATATTGCCATCAAAGAAGCCCGTCGTTTGGGTATTCCGGTTATCGCGATCCTCGATACAAATTGTGATCCTGCTTCAGCTGATTTGCCAATCCCAGGTAATGACGATGCGGCGCGCGCTATTCAGCTTTATTGTGAATTGATGGCCGACGCCGTGCTAGACGGTATGACAGAAGCTCAGGCGTCTCTTGGACAAGATCTTGGCGCGTCCGAGAATGTTGAAGAAGTTATGCTTCAAACACCTATCGCCGAAGCTGCTGCCGCACCTGTTGCGGAAGCTGCACCTGCACCAGCACC
>CAYRMO010000041.1:2181-23391 GCA_964425355.1 uncultured Algimonas sp.
CTGCACCAGCACCGGTTGCCGAAGCTGCGCCTGCTCCAGAAGCGCCTGCTGCTCCCGTTGTAGAAGCTGCGGCCGCACCTGTTGTCGAAGAGGCAGCTGAACCCGCTAAACCGGCTGCGGATGCCGAAAAAGAGTCTGAATATTTGCGCGTAACACGTGAATATGATGCCGATGTCGATCCGGCGGTTGTGACGAAGATTGAAAAACATCTTGGCGCGTCGCTCTCCAATAGAGACAGCAAATATGTCGCTTGTTCCGACGAAACAGAATTAGAGACAATTGCAAAGGGTTTCATGTCCAAGAAAATGGGCATTGAAGACAAAGCTGTTGCAATGGAAAAGATCAAAGCTGTTTGCGTAACGATGAAGCCAACACGTATGAAAAACCGCGTGACCTTCTATTACCTCTTAGCAAAAGCTGAAGGTAAATTAGGCGAGTTTTAAGTCTCGCTGATTAAACGCTTTAAAAAACGATACTAGCTTCCCATATGGGGAGCGAAATCACCAAACTCGATCCGAATTGGAGACCGATATGGCTGCTATAACAGCTAAACTCGTGAAAGAGCTGCGGGACAAGACATCCGCAGGTATGATGGACTGTAAAAAGGCCCTAAATGAAACTGACGGCGACATCGAAGCCGCGATTGATTGGCTACGTAAAAAAGGTATCGCGAAAGCCGATAAAAAGGCAGGCCGCGTCGCCGCTGAAGGCCTGGTCGCCGTTGCAACCGCCGGCACATCCGGTGTCCTTGTAGAGGTCAACTCTGAAACCGACTTTGTGGCGCGTAATGCTGAATTCCAGGGTGCCGTTGCAAATGTTGCGACAGCAGCCCTTGGTGTTGAGTCAACGGAAGCTCTGCGTGAGGCGCAAGTCGAAGGAAAATCTGTCACAGATTACCTCACAGATCTTGTCGCTAAAATCGGTGAAAACATGTCTTTGCGCCGTATGTCAAAACTATCTGTGTCGTCAGGTGTCGTTGAAGGTTACATCCATAATGCTGCGGCAGCCGGTATGGGTAAGATTGGTGTACTTGTCGCGCTTGAATCTACTGGTGATGCGGCGGCGCTTCAAACGCTTGCAAAAAAGATCGCCATGCACATCGCAGCGACATCTCCACTTGCTTTGAGCACAGATGATCTTGATCAGGCTGTTGTTCAAAAAGAGCGCGACATGCTGAAAGCCGAAGCGCTGGAATCTGGGAAGCCAGAAGCCATTGTCGACAAAATGGTCGAAGGTCGTATGGTCAAATTCTTCAAAGAATCCGTCCTGATGACGCAAATGTTCGTTATGGATCCAGATCGAAACATCGAGACGGTTATTGCTGATGAAGCGAAAGCCTTGGGTGCTGAAATCAAAATGACGGGCTACGTCCGCATGGAAGTTGGTGATGGCATTGAGAAGAAAGAAGAAGATTTCGCAGCAGAAGTTGCGGCGGCTGTCGCCGGGTCTTAAGTCTAGGTCTTTAGATTTTTTAAGCCGCGTTCTCACGCATTTTGCGATTAGACAAAGCCAGAATACCCTCAGAAAATGGGCGAATAGCGCCCAATTTCTGAGCCTGACTTGTCCGCAAATTGCGCTAGAGCGCGGTTTTTTTGTGGCCTGAACTTAGCATTCTATTCAGGATTTACCGCAAGTTTTCCTAGCCCTCGCGGTTCTCATGCCTATATTCACAGATAGAATCCCTTTCTTACAGGATCCTGCATGTCGGTTGCTTATAAATATAAACGCGTTTTGCTCAAGATTTCGGGCGAAGCGCTTATGGGCTCAAAAGCCTATGGGATAGACACGGATACCGTAAAGCGCTTTGCCGAAGAGATAAAAGCAGCCCATGACAAGGGTCTGCAAATTGCACTGGTTATCGGTGCGGGCAATATTTTTAGAGGCTTATCGTCTGCCGCTTCTGGTATTGAGCGCACAACTGCTGATTATATGGGCATGCTTGCAACCGTCATGAACGCGTTGGCTATGCAGTCCGCTTTAGAGGAAATAGGGGTGGATACACGCGTTCAATCCGCCATTCCGATGGCCACCGTCTGTGAGCCCTATATTCGCCGCAAAGCTGCACGTCATATGCAAAAGAACCGTATCGTTATTTTTGCGGCAGGCACGGGTAATCCGTTTTTTACAACAGATACGGCGGCAGCCTTAAGAGCTGCTGAAATGGAATGTGACGCGCTGCTTAAGGGGACGCAAGTGGACGGCGTTTACGATAGTGATCCAAAGACGAATAAAAACGCAAAACGATATGACACATTATCCTATCACAAGGTCCTCTCTGATGATCTTCGTGTGATGGATGCCTCAGCCGTGACCTTGATGCGGGAAAACAATATACCCATTATAGTATTCTCGCTTGCGGATAAGGGTGGATTTGACCGCGTTATGGCAGGTGAGGGTGTTTGTACCATAATTCAGTCGTGATATCGTCATATAGTGATATTATGTCTGATAAATTAGGAGGGCTGCATGGCTGATGATTTCAATCTCGCGGATTACCGCAAACGCATGGATGGCGCTGTTTCCTCTTTGCGCAGTGAATTTGGTGGGTTACGCACAGGGCGCGCAAATGCGGCATTGTTAGATGGTATTACGGTTCCGGCCTATGGATCTGAGATGCCGTTAAATCAGGTTGCAAATGTATCGGTACCCGAGGCTCGCATGCTCGTTGTAAGTGTTTGGGACAAAACGATGGTCGCAGGTGTAGATAAAGCCCTTCGTCAATCTACGCTTGGGTTAAATCCTGTCGTCGATGGGCAAACCTTGCGCATTCCAATGCCGCCTTTGACAGAGGAGCGTCGTCGGGATCTGACAAAAGTCGCAGGCGGATATTCTGAAAATGCTAAAATTGCGGTTCGTAATGTGCGTCGCGATGCGATGGACACGCTAAAAAAGGCCGAGAAAGATGACGGCATGAGCGAGGACGAACGCAAAGCGCATGAGACCGATGTTCAAAAAGCAACAGATGCTGTGATTGCTGAAATCGAAAAAGCGCTTGAGACAAAATCAGCGGAGATCATGCAGGTCTAGCATGTCTGCTGCGCCGACATATCAAACCATGCCGGCGCATATTGCCATTATCATGGACGGCAATGGCCGATGGGCACGGGCGCGTCATCGTCCTCGTGTTTTTGGACACAGCCAAGGTGTCAAGACGGTTCGACGTATTGTCGAAGGCGCATCAGAAATTGGCGTAAAGTGTCTGACGCTTTATAGCTTTTCGACTGAAAACTGGTCGCGCCCAAAAGCTGAAATAGCGGCGCTTTTCAATCTCTTACGTGAATATGTTGATAGTGATCTCGAGACTTTGCATGGGCGAAATGTTCGTGTCCGGATTTTAGGATCGCGACGCGGATTAAAGCCCGATCTGTTAGAGCTTATTCAACGTGTTGAAGACACGACGAAGGACAATACGGCTTTTAATCTCAATATCGCTTTTAATTATGGTGGGCGCGATGAACTTCTTCGTGCTGCCGCCAAAGCCGTCGCAGCGGGTCATGCGCTGGAAGATATGCCAGAGGCTGTTTTTTCTGACTTTTTAGACACGGCAGGCTTGCCCGATGTTGATCTTGTTATTCGGACGTCCGGGGAACATCGCATTAGTAATTTTTTGCTTTGGCAGGCAGCTTATGCCGAATTTGTCTTTAGTGATGTGTTATGGCCAGATTTTCAAATTTCCGATCTCGAAGATGCCATCGTTGAGTATAATCGCAGGGATCGTCGATTTGGAAACCTATCAAACTCGGAAGTAGCTTAAGGGTGGAGGGGATGTCGTCAGACCCTTCTGCCAAGCCCAAACCTAAATGGAAAAATTTAGGTATCCGGTTTTTGTCAGCCATTGTTTTATTGTCCATTGGACTTATCCCATTCTATTTTGGTGGTTGGGTGTGGGCTGTATTTGTCGCCATAATCGGGTCTAGGATGCTCTATGAATGGGTACGGATGAGCCATGTTTCGCCGCGCTTATCCGGTTTCCTGGCGCCAATATTAGGCCTGATTGCAGGCATAATTTATGTCATGCAGTTGCAATCTGCCTTCGCAATTATTGCTGTATTGGCCACATTATTGTCTGTCGCTGGATTGCAAGCCATTCGTGAAACCCCCGAGCGCGGCAAACGGATTGGGTGGGCCGTTTTAGGCGTTGCATATATTGCTATACCTTGTTTGCTCATAATTTCATTGCGCGGAAATGTGCTTGGCTTTTCATCAGTTGGGTTTCAGCGCTTAATTTTCATTATATTTTGCGTCGCAGCGGCAGATGTCGGCGCATATTTTGGAGGCTCCATCATTGGGGGCGCGAAATTGGCGCCTCGTATCTCACCTAATAAAACGTGGTCAGGGTTCTTTTCGGGCCAGCTATTGGCGATTATTATGGGTGGCTTAATTGGTGCATTCGTTGGCATAGGGTGGGTTAATGGGGCTATTTTAGCCTTGCCAGTCGCGCTTCTTTCCGTTTTTGGGGACTTATTTGAATCAGCTATAAAGCGACAATTAGGCGTAAAAGATACAGGGACGTTAATCCCCGGACATGGCGGATTTTTGGATCGACTCGATAGTCTTATGGCAGCCGTACTCGGAGCCGCAATCATTTTGGCAATATTTCCTCAGATTTGGGTCGGATAATCATGACAAAGCGGATCACAATATTGGGCTCTACCGGCTCGATTGGTCAAAACACCTTGGATATTGTCCGACGCTCTGATGCTGGGACCTATAAGGTCGTTGCCCTGACAGCTAATAGTCGGGTGGAGAACTTGGTCGCACAAGTCAGAGAGTTTCAACCGGAATTTGTTGCGCTTGCTGATAAGTCTAGAGCAGAAGAGCTAACGTCTTCGCTGAGAGGTATAGATGTTGAAGTCGGTTTCGGTCGTGATGGTCTTTTGGAGGCAGCCGCGCGACAGGTAGATTTTACAATGGCGGCGATCATTGGATCCGCTGGCCTTGAACCGACTTTGGAGGCGGTAAAGCAAGGGCATCATCTGGGCCTAGCCAATAAAGAATGCCTGGTCTGCGCTGGTGAGATTTTTATGAATGCAGTTCAGCAATATGGAACGAAGCTTCTGCCGGTTGATTCAGAACATAATGCGATTTTTCAAGTGCTGGAAGATGATCCAGAGGGCATTAGGCGTCTCATATTAACGGCATCAGGCGGACCTTTTCGAGAAACTTCACTTGAGGCCTTGCGATCTGTAACCCGTGAAGATGCGTTAAACCATCCTGTTTGGTCTATGGGAGCAAAAATTTCTATCGATTCAGCGACGTTAATGAATAAAGGGTTGGAGCTTATTGAGGCGAGTTGGTTGTTCGACCGACCGTCAAAGGACATTGATGTCATCGTCCATCCCCAATCCATAATTCATTCTATGGTTGAATATATTGACGGATCTGTTCTCGCGCAATTGGGTAGTCCGGATATGCGAACGCCGATCGCCTATGCTATGGGGTGGCCAGAACGGATCGCAGCGCCTGTAGAACGGTTGGACTTCACAAAAGTCTCTGGCCTTACATTTTTTGAGCCCGATTTGGAGAAATTTCCCGCCCTCAGATTGGCCAGAGAAGCTCTCGAAGCCGGCGGACAAGCGCCTTGCGTGCTCAATGCAGCAAATGAACAGGCTGTCGCTGCATTCCTAGATAGGAAATTATCCTTTTTAGGGATTTCTCAAGCCGTCGAGACAGCGCTCGAAATTCATGCCAGAGAAAGCGTGTTTTGCCAGGGGCCAGCTTGTGTAGACTCTGTTATTTCACTAGATCAAGCGGCTCGGCGAACTGTAGATGAGCATTTTGTAAACTTGTAAGTGGGCTCGGAATGCGGCATTTTAATCCTTTAAAATAGCTGATTTGAAGCTAAGGAAGAGGATTTATGACAGGGATTGGGCTTATACTGCTTGCTGCCATAAGT
This sequence comes from uncultured Algimonas sp., assembly GCA_964425355.1. GTDB lineage: Bacteria > Pseudomonadota > Alphaproteobacteria > Caulobacterales > Maricaulaceae > Litorimonas. The sequence goes on from CAYRMO010000041.1 coordinate 8,078, forward strand.
TTTCTTGCGCTCTTGTCTTTTCTCGTTTTCTTTCATGAGCTTGGACATTATTCCGTCGCGCGCTTTTTTGGCGTGGCTGTGGAAAGGTTTTCAATTGGCTTTGGTAAACCCATTTTTCGCTGGACGTCCAAAGCTGGGGTGGATTGGAGAATTTCAAACATTCCTTTGGGGGGCTATGTTAAATTCGCTGGCGATGCGGGCGCGGCAAGCAATCCGGATCATGATGAACTTGAGGCGATAAAGAAAGCGAATGCTAACGACCCAAATGCGCCTCCACTCGAAGATATTTTTCATTTCAAACCGGTTTGGCAAAGAATGCTTATCGTGCTTGCGGGACCCGTTGCAAATTTCATTTTGGCGATTTTCATATTTGCGGGATTAGGCCTAGTTTTTGGAAAAGAGACATTTGTTTGGGTTGTTGGAGAGGTTACGGAAGGCATGCCAGCGCATCAAGCGGGCATTCAATCGGGAGATAAAATTCTCCAGCTTGACGGCAAAGTCGTTAGGGACTCCCGTGATATTGCTGCTTACATTAGTTTGCGCAGTAACACGCCGATCATTATGACCGTTGAAAAAGACGGTCAAATTAGAGAGGTGGAGGTTACACCAAAACGTATTGAAGCCCGCGATTCTATAGGAGGGATTACCAGCGTTGGGCGCGTGGGAATGGGGGCTGATCCTAATAGGTCTGAGATGACTTTTGAACAGGTCAGTATTTTACAAGCCATACCCTATGGAATTTCCGAAACAGGGTTTCATTTGGGAGCGACGCTTGATTACATCAAGCGAATATTTACCGGGAAAGAAAATGGGAAACAACTGGGCAGCGTGCTAAAAATAGCCACGGTGACGGGCAAGCTTGCAGCTGATAGTGTGCAAATAGATGCGTCGCCCAAAGATAGAGCAAGGCAATATTTAGTAACTATGTTTAGCCTTATGGCAATGATTTCAATTGCGTTAGGTGTCGCGAATTTAATGCCATTGCCCGTTCTCGACGGTGGACATCTGCTTTATTACAGTTATGAAGCTGTTTCCGGACGGCCATTGAGTCAACAAAAACAGGAGTTTGGATTTAAGATTGGGTTCGCTGTTTTGCTAACCTTATTCGTTATGCTGACAATCAATGATATTGGTTATCTACGAAGCATCGACTTCTCCTAGCTGGACAAATTATGAACTTTCTCCTTAGACATCTCATTGTGATTTGGGCGATTGGCCTGAGTGTTTTCGCACTCAATGTGACTGCCAAGGCGCAAGACGGTCCAGCTCCACAAGCTCAAGCTGCACCGACTGTGATCAAATCTGTACAGGTTGCGGGCAATCAACGGATCGAAGCCAATACAGTTGCATCTTATCTTCTTTTTGCGCCGGGAGATCCATATTCAGAGACGCGCCTCGATACATCAATTAAGACACTTTATGCAACGGGGCTTTTTGCGGATGTGTCTATTGATCCACGCGATGGTAATGTCCTTGTCACGGTCGTCGAAAATCCAATTATCAATCGCGTGATTTTAGAGGGCAATAAATCGCTCAAAACAGATAAGATTACCGATGAAATTGATGCCGAACCACGCGCCATTTTCTCACGATCAAATGTCCAGGAAGATGTCACGCGCATTATCGAGCTTTACAGACAATCTGGCCGGTTTGCTGCGACCGTTGCCCCTAAGGTCGTTCAACAACCGCAAAACCGTGTCGATTTGATTTTTGAAATCACTGAGGGTCCCGTTACAGGCGTTAGACGTATTAATATAATCGGGAATGCGGAATTTCCGGATCGCCGCCTTCGCAAGGAAATCGCAACGGCTGAATCCGCTTGGTACAAGTTTTTCAGTTCCAACGATAATTATGACCCGGGCCGGTTGCAATTTGATCAAGAGCAATTGCGCACATTTTACACAAATCGGGGCTTTGCGGATTTCCGCGTTGTTTCCGCCGTGGCCGAACTTACGCCAGATCAAGAAGACTTCTATATTACCTTCACAATTGATGAAGGTGACGAATATAGATGGGGCGATATTTCTGTCGACACAGAGCTCGATGAGCTAAATGAGGATTTTCTAAAAAATCTCGTGCCATTCAAAAAGGGCGAAATTTACAATGCGTCACGTGTTGAAGATGCGATCGATAGTCTGAATTTTGCAGCGGGCATTGGCGGTTATGCCTTTGTTGATATTCAACCCCGTATCAACAGAGATAGAGATACAAAGACAGTCGATATGACGTTCAACATCGTTGAGGGCCCTCGCGTTTATATTGAACGTATCGATATTGTTGGAAACACGACAACGCTTGATTCAATTATTCGTAGAGAGTTAGAACTCGTTGAGGGGGATGCCTTCAACAGAATCTTGCTTGATCGGTCGCGTAACCGTGTCCGTGCCTTGCGCTTCTTTGAAGACGTAGAAATTACGGAAACCCAAGGATCGACACCTGATAGAGCCATTGTTGAAGTTGCCGTGAAGGAACAGCCCACAGGCGAGCTTTCATTCTCTGCTGGTTTTTCATCGGCCGATGCGTTTTTGGTTGATCTATCCATCACCCAACGAAATTTGAGAGGTCGGGGTCAGCTTTTGAGTTTTGTTGTCCGGGCATCATCTAATCGTCGCGAAATTGACTTGCGCTTTACGGAGCCTCGCTTTTTGGGTCGAAATTTGGCCGCGAGTTTCAATGTGTTTGATACAACAATCGATTTCCTAGACGAAGCGGGTTTCCGGCAAAGCCGGACAGGCGGCCAGGTAAGCCTTGCTTTCCCATTGACTGAAAATACCTCTCTAAGTGCGAGATACACATTGCGCAAGGAAGATATTGAATTCCCTGAACAAGCCGTGTGTCCAAGCATTCTAGCTGGCGATGGCCTTGGTGGGGGAATTAATGCGAACAATCAGCGTTTGCTAACATTATGCGATCAGCTTGGCGGGCGCTTATCCTCGATACTTGGCTACAGCTTTACATGGGATAAGCGGAATGACCCGATTACACCTACAGGCGGTTGGGATTTCCGTTTGAGCCAAGATTTTGCTGGGCTAGGCGGCGATGTACAATATTTGCGTACAGACGTCAGAGGTAATTATTATTACGGCATTACAAAAGGCGTTATCGCATCTGCGACCTTAACAGGCGGCTATATCCGAGGTTGGGGCGGTGAAAATGTGTCGATTAACGACCGTTACTTTAAAGGTAATTTCGAATTCCGTGGTTTTGATAATGCGGGTGTTGGACCGCGTTTATTGACGTTTAATGCCGATACAGGAGATACATTGATTGATGGTGTATCAGATGGTCGCCTAAACGCTCTTGGTGGTAATTTGTTCGGTCTTGCATCCGCTGAAGTCAGTTTCCCTGTCGGTATCGACTCTCTTCTCGGAAGTATATTTATTGAAGCTGGCACAGTCGGATTGCTGGATGATCGTGAACGGTTTAATACCATCGTAAGTGTTCCAACGGGGTCTACGCTCAGCGTGGGTTCATCCTGTGAGGGTATAAGGGATGTTGGAGTTATTTGTCAGCGCACCGAAGACGGTCTGGATCCTCGTGTAACAGCTGGCGTAAGTGTATTCTGGGAAAGTCCGTTCGGTCCAATCCGATTTGACTTCACCCAACCGATCGTCAAGCAACAATTTGATGATCGTCAATCCTTCCAGTTCACAACCAGAACGAGGTTCTAATCATGTTAATCCGTCATATTACAAAGGTCGCGATAGCGTTCGTTTTTGCAGTTGCGTTTTCGACTACATCATACGCACAATCAACAATTCTTGTTGTTGACACTGGGCGCGTCATCAAAGAGTCTACCGTTGGACAGCATATTGCTCGCCAGTTAGAGACAATTTACAGCTCTGCTGAATCAGAGATTAAAGCAAAATCTTCGCCTCTTGAATCAAGGTCTAAATCTTTACAAGCCCAAGCTGTAGCCAAGGGATCTCAACAGGCTCTAATAGCTGACTCGGCTCTTGTGTCGCAGCTGCAGTCTCATCAAACTGAATTGCAGAAGTTACAAGTGGACGCGCTATACACAGAAAGAGAATTGAAGATCACTGAAGAAAAAGCTCTCCGTCAAGTGTCGCAACGCATCAAAATCATCATTGATCAAATTGCACGAGAACGGAATGCTGATGTCGTTCTAGAAAAATCCCTTGTGATTTATGGTGGGCCAGCAGATGTGACCGACACCGTCATTTCTCGACTAAATAGTCAGATGACGACTGTTCCCGTTACGCGCGAGCGTTTGCCACGTAAGGGCTAACCTAACATTCGCAATATCCTATTTCAGTAACAAACTGAAATAAGACGTTTCAGGTCGGATAGAACTCTTGTTCTACTCCGACCTTTTATCTGTTAGGGGATGAAATATGATTGATCCTCGCTTCTATACCTTGTCGCCGCCGCAGACCCTCCAAGAGATCGCTGATCGCTGCGGTGCAGACCTTGTCGTCTCAGGCGCTGGTGATGATATGATTGAGGCACCAGCCAGTCTTTCAAAGAGTAAGCCTGGGGAAATTTCGTTTTTTTCAAATAAACGTTTAAAACATTTGCTGGATACCGCTTCGGCGACAGCGTGTCTAACAACTGAAAAACTGGCTCCGCTTGTTACAAAAACCGGCATGATTGCACTCGTAACATCAGATCCTCGCGCGAGTTTTGCACGTCTCACTCAGAGCATGGCGAGAGAAGGTGCAGCGGATTTAAGTGACAAACATATTCACCCCAAAGCTATTATTCACTCGTCAGCCGTCATTGGTGCAGGTGTCTCTATCGGTGAGGGGACAAAAATTTCGCCACATGCCGTGATCGATGATGGCGTGGTCATTGCGGAGAATTGCGTGATCGGACCCCACACCCATATTTCTTTTTCGATCATAGGGGATCGATGTCATATCAAAGCGGGAGCTGTGATTGGGGGTACAGGTTTTGGTATTGCAAAAGACGCGGGTGGGATTTTCAACATTCCGCATTTGGGACGAGTTATAATAGGCGATGACGTCCTTATTGGTGCAAATGGCTGTGTGGATCGCGGTCAGCTTGGGGATACTGTATTATCCAATCACGTCAAAATCGATAATCAGGTGCAGATAGCCCATAATGTTTTCATCGATGAGGGGGCGATGTTGGCGGGTCATGCGGGTGTTTCTGGCAGTTGTCATATTGGTAAAAATGTAATGTTTGGTGGGCGAGCGGGCTCTGCTGATCATATCACAATTGGGGATGGGGCCATTCTGGCTGCGTCTGCCGGCCTGATGTCTGATATTCCGCCTGGTGAAATGTGGTCTGGGGTTCCTGCAATGCCAATTCGCGAACATATGCGAACTGTCGCGACCTTGAAGAAATTGTCCAAGAAATGACCCATAATTTCCCCCTTAATCGCGAGGTCGTTCAGGCCTATCTTCCACATAGAGATCCAATGTTGTTTATTGATAACGTGCTGGAAGCAGATGAAGTCTCTATAAAAGCGCAAACGCGGGTCAATCCGGCTTGGGATATCTTTAAGGGCCATTTTCCGGACCTGCCTATCATGCCTGGTGTCTTGATGATTGAAACAGTCGCGCAAGCCGGAGCCTTGATTGTGTGCCTCCAAGGCGGCCTAAGAGAGGATTCATTCATTGCCTTTGCGGGTGTTGAAGAGGCAAAATTTAGACGGACGGTAAAGCCCGGTGAAAACATGGATATTCGAGCCGAAATCTTACGGCATAAACGCGGTTATTATAAGTTTCAGGGCTATATTGATGTGAATGGCGAACGCGCTGTTGATGTTAAATTTGCCGCGACGCAAATGCCGATGTAAGACGATATTATGTCTGTCGAAATTCATGAAACAGCGCTAGTCGATGCCAAGGCTAAGCTAGGTGAGGGCGTTAAAATCGGCCCCTATTGTATTGTTGGGCCTGATGTAAAACTTGGCGATGGGGTCGAGTTGATCTCGCAGGTCAATCTTGCGGGAAATACCTCTATCGGCGAATGGTGCAAACTCTTTCCATTTGTATCCATGGGATATCCACCACAGGACTTTAAACATAAGGGTGGTCCAGTCGGCATTGAGATTGGCGCGCGGTCGGTATTTCGAGAAAACGTCAATATCCACCCCGGAACCGATATTGGCAAGCCTACAACAAAAATAGGACATGATTGCTATTTTATGGTTGGCACACATTTGGCGCATGAAGGGCAAATGGGCAACCATGTGGTTGTCTCAAATGGCGCTCAAATCGGCGGGAATGTCACGATTGGGGATCATGTCGTTCTTGGCGGTCTGTGTGCTATTCATCAACATACGAGAATTGGATCACATGCCTTTATCGGTGGGATGGCGACCGTTATCAATGACGTCATTCCTTATGGATTTGTGCTTGGTAATGCTGCGCGCTTAGCAGGGTTAAATGTCGTTGGTTTGAAACGTAGAGGGTTCTCTCGGGAGCAGATACGCGAATTACGCGCGGCTTACCGCTTGCTTTTTGCTCAAGAAGGAACCTTTGCTGAGAGACTAGATGATGCTGAAAAGCTCTATTCTGACCATGCTTTAGTCAATGAAATCGTGACATTCATACGCGAGCAGGGCGGGCGTTCGCTTGCCATGCCTGATAGTGGGCGATGAGATGAAAATTGGTCTGATCGCTGGTGGAGGCGGTTTGCCCCTGCAAGTTGCCGCTGCCGCAAAAGCTTCAGATGAATTAGGGGCGGTTATAGCCTTAGAGCATTTCGCATCGCCTCAGGATTTTCCCGGTGGGGTCCATTTACACCTTGGTCAATTTGGGAAGATAATCCGAAAGTTAAAGGCCGCAAATTGTACGCATGTGTGCTTTGCAGGTATTGTTAAACGGCCTGATTTTAAAAAGGTAAAGCCTGATCTCAAAGCGGTTCGACATTTGCCAAAAGTGATCCAAGCCGCCGCGCGGGGGGATGATCAATTACTAAGAGAGATTCTTAGCCTTTTCGAGAATGAGGGGTTTGGCATAATCTCGCCTCAAGACGTCTGCGCTGATCTCATGATAAAGGAAGGCGTTGTTGGGGCCGTGTCAATGGATGAAAGCCACCGTGAAGATGCGTTGAAGGCCTGCGAGACGGCAGCTGCGATTGGACGATTAGATATTGGGCAAGGTGCGGTTGTGGCGCGGGGCGTTGTATTGGCTGTCGAGGCGCAAGAGGGCACGGATGCGATGTTAATGCGGCTTCTCAATCTGCCAGCTGAATTAAGAGGCACATCAAATTCCAGAACCGGAGTTCTTGCAAAGCTGGTAAAACCAACACAGGATATTCGCGTAGATTTGCCCACGCTTGGCCCCACGACTGTCCGCTATGCGGCCGAGGCTGGTCTGGCGGGGATCGTTGCAGAAGCGGGTGGTGCCTTTATCATGGACCGTGAGGAAACGGTTCGATTGGCGGATGAAATGGGTGTATTTATTGCGGGATTGCCAAAGGCTTAGAGGATGAAGAAAATATATCTTCTTGCCGTCGAACCGTCAGCTGACCAACTTGGCGCTGAACTAGCAAAACATTTGCGCGACCTGAGCCCAGAATTGAATCTGTCCGGAATTGGTGGAGCGGCCATGCGAGCTGAAGGTGTTCCAAGTCAAATGGAAATTGAGGGTTTGGCTATTGTGGGCATTACTGAAGCTATTCTGAAACTTCATTTGATTTGGGATAAGATTTCGGAGGCGGCAGACCGCATCCTTGAGGCCGGGCCCGATGCCGTGGTCATGATTGACAGCTATGGGTTTATGGTTCGTCTCGCCAAAAAGCTACGGCGAGCGGGCTATCAAGGACAACTTATCAAATATGTCGCGCCGCAAGTCTGGGCGATGCGGCCTAGTCGAACAAAACGTCTTGCAAAGTATTTTGATTCACTCTTAGCTATCCACGCTTTTGAACCTGAGTGGTTCACAAAAGATGGGCTAGACAGTCATTATGTAGGCAATGCCGTTTTTGATACGGATTACGGCTCAGGTGATCCGGATAAATTGCGGAAACAATATAATCTCGGGAACCGTCCTATCCTGTCCGTATTCCTTGGAAGTCGTATGGGGGAGATTGTCAGATTATCTCCGCATTTCACTGATGCTGTTCAAATATTGAAACAAGACTTCCCCGACCTCGTCTTTATTTGCCCGGTCTCCAATTCTGTGGCCAAAGAAGTTGGGGCACAAGCAGCAATTGATCCACGCATGAATGATATGATCCTCTTACCAGAAAGCGCTAAACTCCATGCTATGGCCTGTTCTATTGCGGCATTGGCTTGTTCAGGGACGGTTACGACGCAATTGGCCTGTGCGGGGGTTCCGACGATTGTGGCTTATCGGATGAATGCACTCACCTTTTTCATCGTGAAGCAGATGTTTAGTCCGGATCATATCTCTATGGTCAATATCGCGGCTGAAACCACGCTTATGCCGGAATTAGTTCAATCAGACGTAACGGGTGAGAAATTAGCGCAGGCATTGAAACCCTATCTCATGGACGAAAAAAAACGCGCCACAACACGTGACGCGTTACTAGATCAGACATCGCGTATGCGAGGCGCTCCAGATCAATCTGCGAGTAAGAGGGCTGCGCAAACCATTCTAGAAATATTAGAGCGCCGGACCCTAATTTAGAGCCACTTTGATGGGATAAGATTTTTTGTCTGACAAGGCGCGGCGTGAAATTCGGGGCCATCGCCCCGGATGAATGTCGCAACGCTGCTCAGACGGAAAAGATCGCCCAAGCAATTGAGACATAGCGGAAAAACTTAATTCCGGCCACTGATCTAGACGTTTTGAATGCGTTGACTTCCGCTTGTGGTGCTAGCACCACTGCGCGAAACTCGCCTGTTCAAAACGCCAATCTCAGCGGTCAAAGTGACTCTAAATTACGGTCCGGCGCTCTAGATTAGCGTTTATCCAGCGGCACAAATTTACGTGTTGTTGCACCGGAATAAAGCTGACGCGGACGACCGATACGCTGGCTTGGGTCTTCGAGCATTTCATTCCATTGCGAAATCCAACCCGTTGTACGGGCAAGGGCAAAGAGAACCGTAAACATATCTGTTGGGAAACCGAGCGCAGATAAAACGATACCAGAATAGAAATCGACATTTGGATAAAGGCCACGTTTGACGAAGTAGTCTTCATTCGTCGCGATTTTTTCGAGTTCCATCGCAACTTCAAGAACCGGATTGGTTATACCTAATTCACCCAGCACTTCATGTGTCGTGCGGCGCATGACTTTGGCGCGCGGGTCGGTTGCTTTATAGACACGGTGTCCAAAACCCATAAGGCGGAACGAATCAGATTTGTCTTGCGCACGTGCAACATATTCTGGGATGCGATCAACTGTTCCAATTTCTTTGAGCATGTTCAGCGCGGCTTCATTAGCGCCGCCATGGCTTGGTCCCCAAAGACAAGCTGTTCCGGCTGCGATACAGGCATAGGGGTTGGCGCCTGATGAACCTGCTAGTCTAACGGTAGATGTCGATGCATTTTGCTCATGATCCATATGAAGGATAAAAATCTTATCCATGGCCCGTTCAATAACCGGATTCAGTTCAAAGGGTTCAGCTGGCACAGCAAAACACATGCGCAAGAAATTACCGGCGTAAGACAGGCTATTATCTGGATAGACATGAGGCTGCCCCACGCGGTATTTATAGCATCGGGCCGCAAGCGTCGGGATTTTTGCTATAATGCGATGAATGGCGAGGTTGCGTGCTTCGTCTTCAGTTGTGTGTTGATCATCATGATAGAAGCCGGAGAGGGCGCCGACTGTACCCGTCAGCATCGCCATCGGATGGCTGTCACGACGATAGCCGTTAAAGAAGCTCTCAACCTTATCATGCAGCATCGTATGATTGGTGATTGTTTCTTTGAAAGATTTAAATTCTGAGGCATTTGGCAATTCGCCATGAATCAACAAATGGGCAACTTCGAGAGACGTAGACTTTTCAGCCAATTCTTCAATGTCATATCCGCGATATAGAAGTTGTCCAATGCCGCCATCAATGAAAGTGATCTGGCTTTCAGTTGAACAGGTTGATGTATAGCCAGGGTCAAATGTGAAGTGACCGGATTGTTTATAGAGTGACCGCACGTCAACGGCAGGGGCTCCCATACTGCCTTTCATGACTGGTAGCTCGTAGCTATCACCCTCAATCGTCAGGGTCGCTGTACCAGTTTGTGTGATTTTATTTTCCATTTTTGTCTTAACCTTTATCTGTCGATGGGGGAGTTTTATTCAGATTTGAAACGCGAAATGGCATCTTCCAGTCGCTTTATCGTCTCATCCTGTCCCAAGAGGGCCAGTACAAGAGATAGATCGGGCGATGGAGAGCCTCCGGTTAATGCCGCACGCACGGGTTGTCCGATGCGACCAAAACCAATTTCGCGTTCTGACGCAAAACTCGATAGCAAATCCTGTAATGTCTTTGCAGTCCACGATGCGTCTTTTAGTGATTTCAACGACTGAGTCAAAGCCTCGACCAAAACAATTGCGCCGTCTCTTTTAAGAGGCTTAGCCGTTTTTCCGCTAATCTCTATCGGGCGGATATCCATGAGGTAATGCGCTTGCTGTGCGATTTCTTTCAGGGTTTTGGCACGTGACTTAAGCGAGTCCATGGCCGCATCAATTCGCTTGAGAACAATATCGTCTAAAGGTTCGGAATTTTTATCGTCTAAGAAGGGGAGGGCTTGGTCCATCAATGGCGTATTTTCCATGTGCATCATATGTTTTGAATTTATGAAACCCATTTTATCGAAATCGAGCCGGGAGGGTGAGCTATTTATGCCGTCAAGCGAAAAGGCGTCAGCCAAGACGTCATCTCTTAGAAATATTTCTTCATCGCCTTTAGACCACCCTAAATTCATCAGATAGTTTCTCAGGCCTGAGGGCACATATCCAAGTTTTTCGTAATGGTCGACGCCTTGAGCACCATGTCTTTTAGACAGTTTCTTTCCATCCTCGCCATGGATGAGAGGCACATGCGCCCATTCGGGCGTATCCCAGCCAAGAGCCTGATAGAGTTGTGTCTGGCGCCCTGCATTAATCAGATGGTCATCGCCCCGGATAACATGGGTGACGCCCATATTGTGATCATCGACCACAACAGCAAGCATATAGGTCGGTGTCCCATCTGCGCGAAGCAGAACCAAATCATCGAAATTAGTATTATCCCAAGTGACATCGCCCTGGACGTGATCAGCAATAGTTGTTTTTCCGTCAGGGACCCGAAACCGAACGGCAAAAGGCGCGTCCTTCGTTTCGTCGCTGTCACGATAGGGGCTTCTAAAGGCCGTATTATTTGCACGTGCCGCATCTTTTAGTGTTTGAACCTCTTCTGCGGTTGCAAAGCACCGATAGGCTAGCCCTGAACCGAGAAGTTGCTGAGCTGCAGCCACATGGTCGGCTGCGTTTCGACTTTGATAGATAATGTCATCATTATGCGCGATCCCCAACCATGCCAAGCCATCTAGGATAGCTTGGATGTTCTCATCTGTGTTTCGGGCCTTGTCGGTATCCTCTATACGCAATCGAAATTTGCCACCGAGTTTTTTGGCAAAATAGTAATTGAAAAGGGCCGTGCGCGCGCCGCCAATATGGAGCTCGCCCGTGGGTGAGGGCGCAAAACGTGTAATAACGGGGGTCGTCATTTAGGTTTTAAACTTTCAGCTTGCTTTCTAGTCAATTTTCAGCGCTCTATGGCATGACATGACGGGCGATTATAGTCATTTTACGCAGGATATAGCGCATAACTCCTCTGCCTCTATGGCATGGCAAAACCGGCTGGCCGCGATCGGCTCTGACATTAATTTTAACATGTCAGTTCTGCTGTTTGCGATCGGTATCGGCGTATATTTTGCTTTGCCCCAAGAGCCGAATTTGAAGTTTGTAACATTGACTTTTTTCGGATTGCTCGCGCTTTTTCTGGTTTTTCGTCGGGAAACCCATCTTGGCAAGGGACTGGTCTGGATTGTTTTGCTGCTCATAATGGGGGTTTTTCGCGCAACGTGGCATACGGATAGCCTGACTTCCACACAACTCCCTGATCAGGACTATAGTTATTCAGTTAAAGGCTGGGTCAGTGCGATTGAAAAATCGGGTCGCGGGGAACGTTATGTCATCGATGTTCTGTCCATTGAAAATAAATCGAAAGGCGAGACACCCAAACGCGTGCGGGTGCGGGTAACAAAAGCTGCCGACCCACCGATTAATGCTGGGGATACGATAGAATGGCGGGTTTCGATGTCGGCACCTCCTGGGCCAGCTTTTCCAGGTGGGTATGACCCAGGACAAGCTGCATTTTTTAAATCGATAGGAGGATTTGGATTCGGTTATGGGGCACCTGTAATCAAAGAAGATGCGGAGTTGAGCCCATATGATCAATATCGACGCTCAGTCGTTCGATTAAGATATGGCATGGCGGACCGAATAGTGAAGGCCGCGCCGCGTGAAACAGCTGGGTTGCAAGCTGCGCTTATGACAGGTGTTCGCAGGTTTATACCCGAGCAACAAACAGAAAACCTCAGAGTCGCGGGGTTGGCACATATCCTAGCCATATCTGGACTGCATATGGGTCTTCTTGCAGGCGGCGTCTATGCGGTCATGACCTTGCTCCTTGCCTGTATTTTACCGCTTTCACGTCGTTACGATATTCGAAAACCCGCCGCGATAATTGGAATTATTGCGGCCTCTAGCTATCTTGTCATTTCTGGGGCTTCAGTCGCCACCCAACGCGCCTGGATCATGGCTGTAATTGTATTTCTGGCCGTTATATTGGACCGTCGGGCCGTATCCATGCGATCCGTATGCGTGGCAGCTTTATTGACGCTCTGGCTTAGGCCCGAAAGCCTTATATCGGTCGGGTTTCAAATGTCCTTTGCCGCGGTTGCTGCGCTCGTACTGACCTATGAATATTGGCAATCAATTCGACCTCTTTATCGCAAACCTTCATTTATAGGTCGAGGTGTCGGATTCTTTTCCTCCCTTAGCGTCACCAGTCTTGTCGCGGGCTTTGCGACGGCAGGCTTTGCTCTGTTTCATTTTAATCGATTTGCAAAATATGGTTTATTTGGAAATCTATTGGCCATGCCAATATTTTCCATGGCCGTGATGCCTTTGGCTGTTCTCTCACTCCTAGCTATACCTTTTGGACTCGAGCAGGGTCCGCTTTGGTTGATGGGCCACGCCTTGCATCCAATATTATCAGCCGCAAATTGGGTCGCGTCCTGGCCGGGCGCTGTCACCTATATTGTCGCGCCAGCCCAATGGGTTCTCGCGGCATATGGGTTGGGATTTGCTTTAATCTGTATTGCACAAGGAAAGACCAAGCTACTCGGCATCGGTTTTGTCCTCTTGAGTTTAATGGGTTGGGTTTCGGTTGAATCGCCTGATCTACGTATTTCAGACAAGGGTAAAGTTGCCTATTGGGATAGATCTTTGGCATTGGGGCAGAGGGATTATATTCTATTCGTTGATGACCCACGATCAGACAGTTATGGCCGTGATCAATTTATACAAAGAGCGGGTCGCTCACGCGCAGACCTTAAACGCATTAATGAGAGCCTTGCGGCGTGTGATGCGATGGCATGTCGGGTAGAGATCGGAAGCTGGAAAATTTCAATTCTGCAAAACCCATCCGAAGTCTCGATTGAATGTGAGGCGTCTGATATTGTTGTTCTCTCAGTAAGGCGGGCAGGACCCGTGGCCAGGCGCCATTGTGATGCTGTTTTAATTGATGAAAAACGTTTACGCGAAACGGGTGGGTTGGATGTTTATTTGCAAGACGAACTAAAAATAAAGGCCGCGCGTCCCACAAAGGGAAACAGGCGGCCTTGGCAGTAAATTGGAGCAATAATTAAAACGATTGGATCTAATTATAATTCCGCACAAGCCCAACGAGGATGCCTTGGACTTCCACGCGGTCTGGGCCATAGGTTTTCGTCGGAAAGTCTTTATTTTCCGCGATCAATTCAACTTGGCTACCAGATCTGTAGATTCGTTTTAAAGTCGCTTCTTCTCGGTCTACCAACGCGACAACAATTTCATTGTTTCGGGCTGAATTCGCTTTCCGAATAACAACGATGTCCCCGTCCATGATGCCAGCTTCTATCATCGACTCGCCTTCAACTTCGAGGGCGAAGTGATCGCCATTTCCTAACATGGATGGTGGAACGGCCATGAGGTTATAGCTGTCTTCAATGGCCGCGATCGGAAGGCCAGCTGCAATCTTGCCAACAAACGGAATCTCATAGGAATCATTCGCTGCCACAGGCGTAAGGGCCTGCGCATCATTATACCCTTCCGGTAGTTTGAGAACTTCGATAGCGCGCGCTTTATTAGGCAGACGCCGCAAAAATCCGCGTTCTTCCAGAGCCGTAATCAGCCGGTGGATCCCCGACTTTGACGCCAGACCGAGCGAATCTTTCATCTCGTCATAAGAGGGCGGTACCCCGACGGCCTTAATCCGTTTATCAATGAGGACTAATAAGTCTCTTTGCTTTTGCGTCAGCATGGGTGTTCTCCGAACAAATTGGCAACATTTTGTGTTTGTTCTACAGATGTTCCGGTATTTGTCAAGTTTGGCATGATGTGTGACCGGAGATTTCCCTAGGACAGGTTTTAATTGTGATTTGACAATCTCACATTAAATCGTACACCGTACTAAATAAATACGTATTTTATACGTTAAAATCTAACATTATGAACGGGAGTTGGGGTCTCATGGTTAGAAAAATTATAGCCAGCATCACGGGCACGTTTTGCTTAATGGCGTTCACATTCTCTATGGCCGAATCGTCTGGGTTAAGTGTTCCTGAGACGACACTTAAAGAACATCAAATTCCTGCGTTCAAACGGGTCATGGCTGGAAATTACCTGACGTCCGTTGAAGCCTATAAATATTTGGGCGAAAATGAGGATGTCTTATTCATAGATGTACGTGATAGTATGGAAATTGGCGTTTTTGGTCATCCTATCATGTTGGATGCGATTGTACCCTTGCAAATTCAAACCACGAAATTTGATGAGGTTTTGCGGGAGTATAAATTAGCGGATAATGCAGAGTTTCTGTCAGAAATGGCTATCGTGTTTGAGATGCACAGCAAGTCAAAATCAGACATGGTTATTCTGACCTGCGGATCCGGACAACGCTCAGCAAAAGCCGCAAATAAATTGACAGAAGCGGGCTATACGAATGTATGGCATATACCGGATGGATATGTCGGTGATGAGAAGCCGGGAATGAACACAACCAATGCGTGGAAGCTAGCGGGTCTACCCTGGTCCAAAGACCTTATTCACGGCTCAGAATGGCGTCTCAAAATAGTCGAATAAATCAGAGAGCAATTTTA
>CAYRMO010000042.1:0-23390 GCA_964425355.1 uncultured Algimonas sp.
TGTTGGAGCGGCAACGGGTACAATTGCGGGTCTTGCAACCGTCACACCCGCCGCTGGCGTTCTCGGGCCAGCAGGCGCGCTATTGATCGGGCTTGCAGGTGGTGTAATTTGCTATTTCGCGGTTAATCTCATCCGCGTAAAACTGAAAATTGATGACAGTCTTGATGTCTTCGCCGTTCACGGTGTTGGCGGCATGTTGGGTATCTTACTCTTGCCATTCCTTTCGGCCAAAGCCTTAGGCGGAACAGGTGATGGTAATTTCCTGACCCAATTAACCGGTACAGTTGCCGTTGTTGCCTGGACAGCCATCGCAAGTTTTGTAATCCTTCTCATTCTAAAATTGACATTGGGATTGCGTGTCTCGGACGAAGAAGAGATCGAAGGCCTGGATAAAAGTCTTCATGGTGAAAGCGCCTATAATTAGACCCCACCATCATAATTCAATTGCAAGGCCCGCAATTTTGTGGGCCTTTTTATTTGACGTAATAGGGATTTAATCCTAGCCAAACTTTATGCTTTCTCATGAAGATATATGGTCCGCTCTGGACCGCCTGGCTCGGAAACGTTCTATGACACCCTCTGGGCTGGCAAAGGATGCGGGCCTAGACGCAACCACATTCAATAAATCCAAACGATTTACCTCGGCTGGAAAACCGCGCTGGCCTTCGACCGAATCGATCGCAAAAGTCCTAAAAACAGTCAATATGAGTTTCGAGGACTTTGCGGCCATGGCCGCAGATCGCGGCGCGCGCGGACCCGCTATTCCCGTTATCGGTCTCGCCCAAGCGGGCGGTGAAGGCTATTTCGATGATGCTGGTTTTCCCATTGGCGGGTCATGGGAAGATGTACGGATCCCAGGCCTTCAAGATGACAATGTCTATGCTTTGCAAATTGCCGGAGACTCTATGGATCCCGTTTTACGCGCGGGCGATAAAGTCCTCGTTGCGCCCAATGCAGAGTGCCGCCGCGGTGATCGGGTCGTGGTGAAGACACGGTCTGGTGAAGTCATGGCCAAAGAATTACGCAAACGATCCGCGACGTCCATTGAATTAATATCTCTCAATCCGGACTATGAAGACCGCGACCTACCCCTCGAAGATGTCCAATGGATGGGACGAATTATTTGGGTGTCACAGTAATAGCGAACACGCACCCCGTTTTATTTCGGACGCTTCCCATCCAGAAATTGAGCCGTGTAGTCTTGCGCCCTTGCGCGGTCTTCAAGATATAAGAGCGCTTCATTCCCAAATCCCCGTACCATTTCACTCAGATAGTCATTTGGCGTTACAGAGGATAGGTGTTCAAGGAGACCGCGAGCGATTATCACATCTCCAAAGTCTTCTTCGTCTAAAACGATCAAGGCGAAGGCATAATTTACGCCAATCACAATATCATTCGGGGCCTTTTCTAACGCCTGTTCAAACAAAGCTTGTCCGTCCTCAATGCCAGCATCAAACCATTTATTTGCATTATCTTCACCAGCTTTCCTCACAATCGCGAGATGCCAAGCCCCCAGAAGCGCGTCACCTCTAATGTCATTTGGATAATCGCGACGATAATCTTGTATGGTTTGATAGGTCTTTTGCGGAAGCTTCTTCATCCAGGCCGAAACATTTCCGGTTTCGCGTGTTATAAACCCGTCAGCGATGGCATATTGAAGTCGCGCATTTTGATGTTTGGGATCTATATCCAAAGCCGCCTCAGCCAGTTTCTTGGCCCGTTTGGCTTGTTTTTTGTTCTTTTCTGCTTCGCCCAGCATAATTTCAGAGAGCAGACTTTCGGCAGCCAAAGCCAATCCTTCAGCCGTTTCAGATTTTTCGGCTAAAAGATAAGCCGCTTCATATTGCCCTTTGGATATTTCAGCTCGAATAATTGACGTATCGGAGGCTTGAGCCGTCGCGCTCAGAGCTGAAAATAAAAGCAAAATAATGGATGTAATAATCCGCTTCATGCTCCGATACTCACATATTACAGACAGTTCCGTAAAGTGCTGTTTGGTTAATAAGGATTAATTTATCTAAGATAAAGCCCCTGCTAGGGCATCTTCAATCAATTGAGCCGTCTCATTGGGACCGTAAATCGCAACAAAAGATCCAAAGCGCGGACCTTGCGATTGTCCCATACAGACTTCGTATATAGCTTTAAACCAGTCACGTAGATTTTCAAATTCATGGTCTTTTCCAACCGAGAAGATCATGGTTTGTATGGCTTCACCATCTGTTGCGTCAGACTTTGGAACTGATTTCAACCGGCCAACCAAATCTTTCAGAGCCGCACGTTCTTTATCGCTGGGCTCGCGGTAAGCCTTTGTCGATTTTACGAAATCCTCATAATAGCGCACCGCATAATGTGTCAGCTTTTCAAGACCGGGATTGTCTTTTGGATTGGCCTCTGGCGCATAACGCGCGATAAAGCCCCATAATATATCCGTATCCGATGCATTCGCGGCACTCACAAGATTTAAAAGAAGCGCAAAAGAAAGCGGTGGGTTTTCATCTGGCGGGTTGCCATTATGAATATGCCAGATCGGACTATTGGCCCGCTGTTTTTCATCTTGTCGGTTCCATGCTGAAAGATGTTGATAATATTCATCAACAGCTTTCGGGATCACATCGAAATAGAGTTTCTTGGCCGTTTTGGGTTTTGTAAATTGATAGAGAGATAGGCTTTCGGGTGTCGCATATTTCAACCACTCTTCAACCGCAATACCATTGCCTTTGGACTTCGAAATTTTCTTGCCCTCTTCATCAAGGAAAAGTTCATAGACAAATTGAACCGGCGGATTGCCACCCAAAATTTTACAAATCCGCGTATAAAGCGGTGCATTGTCTTGGTGGTCTTTGCCAAACATTTCGAAATCCACGCCAAGGGCCGCCCAACGCATGCCGAAATCTGGTTTCCACTGAAATTTCACATTGCCGCCTGTGACAGGGATCGTGACGTCTTGGCCATCTTCATCTTCAAATGTAATCGTCCCGTCTTTTGCCGAAACCGTTTTCATCGGTACATAGAGAACACGGCCAGTGCTCGGCGAAATTGGCAAGAATGGCGAATAAGTCGCCTGACGTTCAGCACCTAATGTCGGCAACATGACCTCCATAATATCATCATACTTGTCTAGCGCGCGAAGAAGATATTCGTCATAGGCACCTGCACGGTAAAGCTCAGTCGCGGACTTAAAGTCATAGTCAAATCCAAATCCGTCCAAAAAAGCTCGCAATCGCGCATTCATATGCGCCCCATAACTTTCATGCGTTCCAAAGGGATCAGGGACATCCGTTAGGGGTTTTTGCAGAAAATCTTCAAGCTGTTCGGGATTTGGAACCGTACCAGGCACTTTGCGCATGCCGTCCATATCATCAGAAACACAAATCAGTTTCGTCGGTACCTTTCCCTCTGTCAGGGCGATAAAGGCATTTCGAACCATAGTTGTGCGAACCACCTCGCCAAAAGTCCCAATATGCGGCAGACCTGACGGACCATAGCCCGTTTCAAATATAACAGGTTTATCTCCGCGCTCGATCCCACGTTTTTTCTCGATATCGAGACGGCGTAAAAGGGCGCGCGCTTGATCAAATGGCCAAGCTTTAGAAGTCATATATATTTCAGTGGTCATAGGCTGGCCGATAAGCCCTGTCTGCATTTGGGTCAATCAAAGAGATGACTTGCGAAAACTTATCACAGTAGAGATTCATCTTTATTTAAGATTTTCTGTCATGATGTAGCCATGTCAATATTCCGACAAGACTCCATAATGTTGGGGACCCTGCTTAGCTGTGTCGCCGGAACCGCTATGGCGCAAACCAATGTTATGGTCCTAGACACATTTATTGAAACCCACCGGGTCGAAAATCAATCGCCAACTTGGCAAACCATCACGCTCGCAAATAGTTACACAGCCCCCGTTGTCGTCTGTACCTATGTCTTGCCTTCCGCTTCCGACAATGAAGGCCATACCCGGGTTAGAAATGTGGGGTCGACCTCTTTTGAATTGCGCATTCAAAGATTCGAAAATTCATCAAACCTCACAAGCTCTGATGTCCATTGCCTTGTTGTTGAAACAGGCGCGCACACCCTTTCAGATGGTCGCAAGATCGAAGCTCGAACGGTCTTGTCTGACCTGACAAATGGGGATGAACCGGGTTGGGGGAGCGCCCTATCTGAAAATGTAACAACAAGTTTGACGTCCGGCTTTTCGTCTTTCGCCATTTTCGGGCAAGTCATGACCTATAATGATCCCCAAGCCAGTGTGTTTTGGACCTTTAATTGCACGAATCGTGGCGTGCGTCCAAACCCGGCCTCTATATGCGTGGGTAAACATATCGGTATGATTGATGATACCCGCCTCAGTGAAACACTCGGCTATATCGCAGTTGAGCCAGGCAGCGGTTCTGTGAATGGGGTGGATTATGTCTTTCAACTTGGGCCAGATACAATACGCGGCGTCAATAATAACCCACCTTTTAGTTATGGGGTTTCTGGTGATTTTGAGACGGCGGTTCTCACCCAGGCGGCCGAAGATGGCGGGAATGGAGGTTGGGCTGTCCTCTATGGATCAGATCCATTACCAGCGAATTCGGTCCGCCTCGCTATTGATGAAGAAACGGTAGAAGGAGATACGTCTCGCGGCCATACAACAGAAGAAGTGTATTACAGCGCCTTTGCCTCAAATCAGGCGGCCGTCTTCTCAGCCGATAAAACGGTTGAGGTGGCGAGTGATAATTCGACCGTCTATGCGCTTCCAGGCAGCGACGTCATTTATACGCTAAGCCTTGAAAACACCGGAACCGGACCGGCCGATCTGGATAGCATCTTCTTAGTTGATACGCTCCCATTAGAAATGGAGTTCTTTAATGGAGATTTTGACGGTGGAGGTCCAGGAACCGGACCTGTCGCGTTTGACGCTGGAAATAGCGGACTTACCCTGAATAGCGCAGATATTGGATTTTCGTTTTCAGCGACCCGTCCAACGGACATGACGCAATGCACAGATAGTCCCGCCTCTGGCTATGTTGATACCGTCAAACATATTTGCTTTGCGCCAAAGGGCTATGCACGTTCTGTGAACTTATATCCTGGCAATGAAGCGGTTATCGATTTCAGAATGAGAATTCCGTAGTGACTTAGTTACATTAAAATTCATCTTTATTTAGGGTTTTTAATCACCATTAGACCATGTCAATATTCAGACATATAGCAGTTTTACTCGCTTCAGCCTCTGGTTGTGCAGCTTTTTCCGCTATGGCGCAAACCAATGTCATGGTGCTTGATACCTTTATTGAGACGCACCGTATTGAAAATCAATCTGCGACTTGGCAAACCATCACGCTCGCTAATAGTTACACAGCCCCCGTTGTGGTCTGTACCTATGTTCTACCATCAGCATCTGATAATGAAGGCCATACACGAGTTCGAAATGTGGGATCGACATCTTTCGAGCTACGCATTCAAAGGTTCGAAAATTCATCAAACCTAACAAGCTCTGATGTCCATTGCCTTGTCGTCGAAACAGGGGCGCACAGTCTTGCCGATGGACGAAATATCGAAGCGCGAACCGTTTTATCAGATGGCACAAATGGGAGTGTATTGGGTTGGGGAAGCGGTCTTTCAGAAAATGTAACAGGATCTTTGACAACCAGTTTTTCCGCTTTAGCGGTTTTCGGTCAAGTCATGACTTTTAATGACGCTGAAGCCACTGTATTTTGGACCAATAATTGTAATAATCGCGGGGCGCCTCCCAACCCATCAAATATTTGCGTTGGGAAACATATCGGGCAAATAAATGATACACGCCTGAACGAGACATTGGGATATATTGTGGTGGAACGCGGGTCGGGAAGTGTGAATGGCGTTGATTATGTGTTTCAGCTTGGTGGAAACTCAATCGAGGGGGTCGGAAATTCCCCACCCTATAGCTATGGTGTCTCAGGTGATTTTGAGACGGCCGTTCTAACCCAAGCGGCTGAAAATGGCGGTAATGGCGGCTGGGCCGTGCTTTACGGAAATGACCCGCTTCCCGCAAATTCTATTCAACTCGCCATTGATGAAGAAACAATCGCAGGCGACACAACACGGTTCCATATAGATGAACAAGTGTTTTATAGCGCCTTTGCTTCAAATCAGAGCGCCGCGTTTTCGGCCGATAAAACGGTTGAGATGGCGAGTGATAATGCCTCCATATACGCTATTCCCGGCAGTGACGTGATTTATACATTAAGCCTTGAAAATACAGGAACCGGACCAGCCGATCTGGATAGTATCTTCTTAGTTGATACACTTCCAGAAGAAATGGAGTTCTTTAATGGAGATTTTGACGGTGGAGGTCCAGGAACCGGACCTGTCCTGTTTGACGCTGGAAATAGCGGACTTACCCTGAATAGCGCAGATATTGGATTTTCATTTTCAGCAACTCGTCCAACGGACATGACACAATGCACAGATAGTCCAGCCTCTGGCTATGTTGATACGGTCAAGCATATTTGCTTTGCGCCAAAGGGTTATGCGCGTTCTGTAAACTTATATCCTGGCAATGAAGCGAGTATCAATTTCAGAATGAGAATTCCCTAGCACGGGAATAGGCTCTAGTTTTATCGCTTCCACGTAAAAGAGAGTGTCGCCGCATCTTCTTTAAATGAGAAATCTTCGGCTGAGCCTTCGCGCCGCATATAGGACACAGATACATCTGCATCTCCGATCCGGTACCCCAGACCCGCCTGAGCGTCACCAACAATGATCCGGTCCTGCAAGTGGAATTGGCCTGATGAAATTTGACCAACAGAATTTGGTGAATAGGTCAAAGCCTCAGCATCGGCACCCGCAAAGAAATACCATGTATTGCTT
Organism: uncultured Algimonas sp.; assembly: GCA_964425355.1. Lineage (GTDB taxonomy): Bacteria > Pseudomonadota > Alphaproteobacteria > Caulobacterales > Maricaulaceae > Litorimonas. The sequence goes on from CAYRMO010000042.1 coordinate 6,841, forward strand.
TCAAACTCTGAGCCTTCACGCAGATCTTTACCAATCTCGATAAAGGCTCCGACAACGGCGGAACTCACATCATCATCAAACCGCATGGTTGCGCGCGGCGTCAGTTTCAAATCCAAGCCTTTTTCGGACCGATGATTAAACGTATCCGTCAAACCAAGATCAACGCGTCCGTCTCGTGTCAAACACCCTTCACCACCAGCCGCACAACTGGGTGAAGACAAGTCAAGCTTGAAAACCGTAGGTCCAACCGCATCTAGAGGGAGTTCCAAACTCGGCCCAGCTTGGTTTTCCAAAGTCGGGGCGGCAGGAATATTAAAATTCAGACCATCTGTTCGGTCAGACAAGGTCTCATTTTGAATTTTCTCAAGATCAGACGTCTTATTATCTTGTGCCTGCGCAGGTGTCGCGATTAGACATAGCGAGACGAAACCGAGCGCGATAAACCGCTTGGCATCCCCCACATTTGTCAATCCTAACATCATATACGCTCTATATACGCTCTAAAATTCCACACTTTATGCCATTTTAGGCACAATCCAGGTCACACAATATCAATTTATCCGCCTGACTGCCAATATTATATGGCTCAATTAAGACGTATTAATAAAAGATGTGGTTCATCTGCAACACTAGAACTACGGTAAAGTTTCTGAACAAAATATGACCAAAAAGACATAACCAATGGTAAATAACCTTAAGTTATTGTTTTTACATCAAAAAATCAGCGCGTCACATATCACTTTCGAAGATTCCTACGCTCTTACCCGTTTTTAGACAGAAAGCCCTAGAGGTTTTCAATCATTCAATGGTCAAACGAAGGTTAAGCTTTACGCCATAAGCCTGAAAATCGCTCGCCTCGATACCGTCATCGGGGTGACACTCTCTGTGCCAACCGTATAGCCAATTGCAAAAATACCCGGACCGAAGCTCAGAAGGATTTTCAAAAATGTCGTCGCCCTATCCCCGTCATTTTCCCACGGCGCAGCTTATGATTTTACTGTTTTACAATTTAATCTCGGATAGGTGTGGGTCTAGGTCAATTGTCAATTAGTTGGTTTTTTGAAAAGCCTGAATTCCAAAGCGACGCGCGTTTGGTCTTGATTGTCGTTAATGCCCAGACCATGAATAAGGTGAGATGAAAAAATCAGGACCTGGCCATATTTAGCCTGGCTTCGCGTCAAGCTATTTTGCCCCGCCCATGATTTAATCATTCGGACGCGATATTGATTACCTTGCATAACCCCACCATCATGGGTGCGCAAAATCTGGTTTTCATTGATTTTATGGCTTCCGGGCACAATGGCCAGGTTCGAATTTGCATTTGCACCAGCAATGGGAATCCAAAAATTCACCAATGGTGCTATATAGGAAAAATTGTCGACCCCCTCATATATATCTTTGTGAGGCGGGTTATAATCATTTGATCCTGGTCGATTTATGCGAACGATAATATGAAGTCGATTTTGTGTTCGCGGGTCTATATCTGTTAAGGCTATACCCAGAATTTCGCCGAGCCTCGGGATAAGCGTATCAATCGGAAAATTAAAATCGGTGGGAAACAGGTCGCGCGTGCGCGAGACGATTTTAAAATGGGTTTCATCATCTTTGACAAAATTATGGTAATTTTGCAGATCAAATCCCTCAAGATCAGACCCGATTTCTTGTATCGCGATGCGCTTTATACTCTGTTCAAGTCCGTTTTTTAACGTAGAGAACTCAATCTGATTTAGAAAATCCACCTCAGCAAAACCCTGGTCATACCAAGGCTGAGCATAGGTGATATCCGTTGTCTCTGATGACAAAAATTCATCATCCCCATGTTGAAACAGGGGCGTGTTTTTTATTGAGACTGATCTTGCGACGCCATTGACGACAAAGTCTGTTTTATTTTCGGGCTCATCCAACATGTTAGCACGGCGAATAATTCATTTTTGAGGTCGATACAATTCATTCCAGTCAATATTCTAGCCCGTTGAAATAGCTCCATTCAATAGATCACGCCGACAATCGAATTATTCAGTAGGATTCGTTTGATACGCCCCAACACAAAAAAGGGCCCGTCAGGGCCCTTTTCAAAATCTGGATTTTCCACCCCGTCCTATTACTGACAGGCCAGACACTCATCGTAATCTGTGGGCGCGGCGGCTTCCATGGCTTTTTCCATCTCAGACTTACCTTCAGAGCCTGCAAAGGAGGCGCGTTGAATGGATTTGGAACGGCAGTAATAAAGCGATTTCACGCCGGTTTCCCAAGCTTTCCAGTGAAGCATGTGAAGATCCCATTTATCCACATCACCTGGTAGGAAGATATTGAGCGATTGCGCCTGGCAAATGAGTGGGGCGCGGTCGGCGGCGTGCTCGATGACCCAACGTTGATCAATCTCAAAGGCTGTGCGGAAGGTCGCTTTTTCGTGCTCATCAAGGCATGAAAGATGCTGAACAGAGCCTTCATTCTCAAGGATGGTGGCCCAGACACCTTTTGTATTTTTGCCCTTGGTTTTCAGCAGGGCTTCGAGATGACGGTTTCGAACGGTGAAGCTACCTGATAAGGTTTTATGGGTATAGATATTGGCCGGAATAGGCTCGATACCTGCAGAAGCGCCACCGCATATGATAGAAATCGAAGCCGTCGGCGCGACCGCCATTTTATGCGAGAAACGCTCCATCACGCCCATATCGGCGGCGTCCGGACAAGGTCCACGTTCTTCGGCCAATGCGATCGAGGCCTTATCGGCTTCTGAGCGGATTTTGTTAAAAAGGCGCATATTCCAGCTTTTGGCCATGGCGCTTTCAAACGGAATATTTTTGCCTTGCAACATAGAATGAAAACCCATCAGACCCAATCCAACGGACCGCTCACGCATGGCCGAATATTTCGCATCGGCCATTGAGTCTGGTGCGTTTTGGATGAAGTCTTCAAGGACATTATCGAGGAAGCGCATAATGTCTTCGATAAAGCCAGGCACATCTTTCCACTCGTCATATTTCTCAGCATTAATAGAAGAGAGACAGCAAACGGCTGTGCGTTGACGATCAAATTTGTCTTTACCCGTGGCCAGCATGATCTCAGCGCAGAGATTAGATTGTTGGACTTTGAGGCCGGCATCGCGCTGATGCGCCGCCAAAGCCTTATTCACCGTGTCAGAGAACACCATATAAGGCTCACCTGTGGCGAGACGCATTTCAAGAATTTTCTGCCAGACTTTACGGGCATCGATACGCTTAATTTCTTCGCCTGTATGGGGGCTGATGAGCGGGAATTCTTTGCCGTCCCGAACCGCATACATAAACTCGTCTGTAATATTGAGACCGTGATGCAGGTTCAAACTCTTACGGTTGAAGTCACCTGAAGGCTTGCGAATTTCCAAAAACTCTTCGATTTCCGGATGATGAATATCCAGATAGACGGCGGCTGAGCCTCTGCGTAGCGAGCCTTGAGAAATAGCAAGCGTGAGACTGTCCATAACACGGATGAAAGGAATAATGCCCGATGTTTTACCCGCGCGGCCGATTTTCTCACCAATCGAGCGAACATTGCCCCAATAGGTTCCGATACCGCCGCCATTAGAGGCCAACCATACATTTTCATTCCAGATATCGACAATGGAATCGAGGCTATCATCAACGGCATTGAGGAAGCAGGAAATGGGCATGCCGCGCGCCGCACCACCATTAGACAGCACAGGTGTCGCCGGCATGAACCAGAGCTTGGACATATAATCATAAACGCGTTGGGCGTGGGCTGTATCATCGCCATAAGCCTGAGCAACACGGCCAAACATGTCCTGGAAGCTCTCATCTGGTAGGAGATAGCGGTCTAGAAGCGTTCTTTTGCCAAAATCGGTCAGAAGCGCATTACGGGCTTTAACCTGTTTCGGGCGCTCTGGTTTCGGCGTAAATTCAAGTTCAGGCTCTTTCTTAGAGTCCACCGCGCTCATCGGAATCCCGGATGGGGCATTTGGATCAATATCCGCGCCTAAAATGTCCATATCCGCCTCATTCAACTGTGCAATTTCCGATTCAGCCTGTGCCGTCCGGAAGTCTTCGGTGTTATCACTCATATTTAGTCAGCCTTTTTCCCCAAAAGCGGCACAAAAATCCATCCCCCGTTTACAGTCGCAAACGTTACAATTTTGAAGATGTCGTTTATGTGAACCGCTACGTTCCACAACATATAGTGTTGATTTGCCCTTCTTCGTCAACACTTTGTGTCTTACTTTAAGACGAAAAAAGGTTACTCAACTGTTAAGTTATTGGATTTTCGATGAATTTTTTAGAAAGAAATGTGAAATGACATGTCATAATCAAGGGCGACCCCTTAGACTCATTTCGATGGCGAAATGAAGGATTCGCTCAGAATACGCTGAAAAGTAAAAGTTGTTCGTATTTTGTACGAAAACTATGTTGAATGATTCTCAAGAGAGTGATGCAAGCCTAGGCTATGTAACAGACTACGTAACGCGCAATGTAACAGCGTCTGTGTCATCTGAGCCTTTGAAAACAGGTTGACACTCTGTCTTATGATCATGAGAAACTCTATCGGAGAGAGACAAAGGATTCGTCAGTCTATTTTGTCAGTCAATTTTATCAGTCGTGCAATTTAGAGACCTGAATGAAAATTCTACTCGTGACAGATGCCTGGCACCCCCAAATAAATGGGGTGGTACGAACGCTTGATAAAACCGTCAGCAATTTGCGAGACCGCGGACATGAGGTTGAAGTCATTGCACCCGGTGATGGGTATTTCACCCTGCCCTTGCCGACCTATCCGGATATTCGTCTGGCCCCTTTTGCTTATAATGACGTAAAAAAAAGAATGCTCAATTTTGGGCCAGAAGCCATCCACATCGCAACAGAAGGCCCATTGGGTCAGATGGCAAAGATTCTCTGTCACAAATGGGCCCTGCCCTTTACCACAAGCTACCACACGAAATTCCCGGAATATATAAAAGCGCGTTTTCCTTTCATTCCGCTAAGTTGGTCTTATCGATTTGTACGCGGTTTTCACAATGCAGGCGGACGCACCATGGTGACAACGCCCTCCATGGTCGAGTTTCTAGAAAAGCGCGGTTTTACAAAATTATCGGCATGGGCACGCGGGGTAGATACAAGCTTATTTAATCCAGACAAGAAAGACGCGCCCGATAATGTCTATGCTGGCCTTGCGCGTCCTATTTGGGTGAATGTGGGGCGGGTTGCCGTTGAAAAAAACATCAAGGCCTTTCTTGATCTCGAGCTTCCAGGGTCAAAAGTCGTCGTCGGCGATGGGCCTCAATGTGATAGCTTAAAAAAGCAATATCCAGAGGTGAGTTTTGCGGGTGCGAAGTTTGACACTGAGCTTGCGCGCCATTTTGCCGACGCCGATGTCTTTGTCTTTCCGTCAAAAACGGACACATTTGGATTGGTGATTATTGAAGCGATGGCATCAGGCCTGCCTGTTGCCGCCTTTCCCGTATCAGGTCCCATAGATATTATTCCCGGATCCAATGCAGGATGTTTGGATAAAAATCTCAAAACCGCCTGTCTATCTGCGCTTGAGCTTAAATCCGAGGATGCCATTTCGCATGCCGCAACATATAGTTGGGACGCCGTGACCGATGTATTTTTTGACTTACTCACACCGCAATATCAACCGCGTAAACGGTGGCGACGCATTAGGCGGCTCACACGCCTCGCCTCTAGTCCTTATCATATCGTCAAGCGAACAATGAGACGAATCTGGCAAATTATTCGGGGCAAACCTGTCCCAAAATAATTAGGGTCCGACGCTCTAAAACTTTTCTTTTTCTAAAAAGTCATCAATGTAATCAAAAAATGCGTTCCTGTAGATATCGCGCTCCAAGAATAACTCATGTAAGGCGCCAGGAACAACTTCGAACCGAGTCCCAGATCTTTTTGCAAAGCGCTCAACACTGGCTGGGTCGACAATAGGATCGGCCCCGGCCCCTACGATAAGCGCTGGGACGCCCAGCTTATCTGCATTTCGATTTACATAGGCCATGGCGGCCAATGAGGCGCGGATCCAACCATAGGTGGGTTGTCCTACGCGTAAACGAGGCGTTGTTTGAAAAAAGGACGCCCAAAGCTTGTAACGGTTTTTATCTGACGTCAGCTTATTACCTTGAAAGGGTATAGGCATTCCCGCGCGTTGGCTCTGGAAGGGCAGGTTTTTCTTGTCAAAGCCCAGACGTGACAAAGCCACAATCATACCGCGCAATAATGGTGTCTCAAGATCGAAAAGCCCTAACATGGGTGCACTACAAATAACAGCGTCGGGATTTAACGCGCCGGATATAACCGATTGCAAGATTATGGTACCGCCCATGGAATGACCGGCCGCAATATGGGGTCTGGGCAAGAGTGGGGCAAATTCACCCGCCACATAGCCAATGTCATCTGCATAATATTGAAAATCACGAATATAGGATTTTAACCGATCTGGTAGAATTCTATCTGAAAGTCCCTGACCCCGTGGATCAACCATGAGAACATTAAAGCCACGGGAGATGAAATCCGCCGTCGTTTCAAAATATTTTTCGATAAATTCCGTCCGGCCTGGGGAAAATATAATTGTCCCTCTAACCGTATCCGTGGCCGCACTCGCCAGCATAACGCGCAATCGAAAATCATCACGCTTGATATAATAGGTGTTTAACCTTGGCTCTAGAATAGCCGGGACCGGCCGCCCACCAGGTCGGACGATTTCCGCTTCTTCGAAATTTGGGAGAGCCCGAGACATAAAAATAGCGCGACCTGACTAACGATCAGGTCACGCGTAATTATTTACATATTTGAGAATAGGCTTTGCAAGCCCATTGCAACAGACATATCGCCATCAATTTTCAGCTTGCCTGACATAAAGGCCATCATGGGATCTAGGCTACCCGATGCGAGGGCAACAAAATCTGCCTTATCAACGGATATTGTACAATCCGCATCTTTATCAGCAAGTTCGGCTGTCGTGCCTGATGCAAAAATCTGCCCTTCACCGCCAAAGTCAAATTTGACAGACTTATCAAGACCGCCCGCCTTGCCAAGGGCTTCGGTCATTTTTGCAACGATTTCAGAATTTTCCATGTATTAATCTCCAATCAGGATTGTGTTTGAGGCATATATGGGGTGTTTAACACCCCATGAAAAGCCCTTATTGTGGTTTCCTGAACTTCAAAGTTGCACGGTCACTCTCACCAATATTGAAATAGGCATCGGCATTAAAATCTTTTGCCTGTTCAGAGCCTTCTTCAGGTGTGCGGGAACGCGGCTGTAAGGTCCAGACACCAAAGGGGTGATCCGCTGTATCCAGCGGGTTCGCATTGACTTCAGAGGACGCAACAAATTCAAAACCAGCCTGTTTGGCCAAATCTTTCATATAACTCTCTTGAACATAACCCGTGCCACCTTTTGGATCTTGTACAGCCGTTTCTGGCAGGCGATGCTCTACAACACCCAATATTCCACCCGGCTTAAGCGCGTCGTAAAACCGGTCAAACGCATCTTGCGCATAGTCGCGTCCCATCCAGTTATGGACATTGCGATAGGTCACAAGAATATCGAGTTTTTCCTGATCGTCAGACAAAATTGATCCAGAATCTTGCCAAAAGCTCCCATATTCAATTTCGCCATAAACAGCGGTGTCTGAATATTTCTCTTTGTAGCCCGCAATGCGCTTATCAAGACCTTCGCTTATACCAGTTGGATAAAGAATCGCCACAAATTGCCCATCATTAGCCGCCAGATAAGGCGCATTAACATTTGTATACCAACCCGGCCAAAGTTCTCCGACACGTTTGCCTGGTCCAATTTCAAAAAATTCATTGGTCCCTTTTGGGTTTCTAAATCTGTCTCTTTTCGCTTCTTCTGCACGACGCGGATGCGCTAAGATGTCGTCGATTGAAACCGTGTTGGTTTTTTCAGGCTTAGTGGCCGAACTTGCTTCGGTATTGACCGTATTATCAGGTGTTGAAACCTCGCCACCGCAGGCGGTTAACACAAGAGCTGTTGCCCCTAAAAGTGCTGTTAAAAAATGTGACCTTTTCATTTGTCTCTCCATGAATAGAATTTCTGCAACGTCCCCATAAATGGACGTGATGTAAAGTCTATTCAACTTCTCGTGGGGTGAATTTTTTAACGCCCCCCTTGAAGCTCAGAATCAATTTCCCATCTATTTAGGCGCAAATGCTGTTTATCGGGTTTGCACGTTTAAAGGTGTCCCATGTCGGGAACCACAATATACATCGCTTTAAAAAAGGATGACATTATGAGAACCTATGATTTCTCCCCACTATATCGCCATTTCGTCGGGTTTGACCGCATGGCCAATATGATTGACGCAGCCGCGTCTCAAGCCGCCAAATCCAACTCAACTTATCCGCCCTATAATGTGGCGCAACTCTCCGAGGACCATTATAGGATTGAACTCGCAATCGCTGGGTTCACGCCTGAAAACATCGATATCGAAACCCATAACGGTCTCTTGACGGTTACTGGAACACCGTCCGCCAAGGCCGAAAATGATACGGTTGACTATATCCATCACGGTATAGCTGAACGTGGATTTGAACGTCGGTTCCAGCTTGCCGATCATGTTTTCGTCAAATCGGCAGAACTTGAACATGGTCTCTTGATTATCAATCTGGTTCGAGACATCCCTGAGGCTCTGAAACCTCAAAAAATCAAAATTAACCAATCTGACGGAAAGTTAATTACAGCGAAATCTAGCAAAACGAAAAAAGCTGCCTAGATTGAATAGACAGGACTTGTTTGCGGTTATGCCTCCCCAAAGAGCTTAGATAATCGCAAATGGTCCGAACCCAAAGACGGCGCTGCCAGACCATCCCTCCCCCAACCCTGGCGGCGCCGCACCTTAAATTGAAACCCCCTCAAATTGTAATGAGAGCCAATATGTCGGCCCCCGTAAGTTTAGGGCTTACCCCTTGTTCAAAAGCATGGGTGACGGCGTTGAAGATGGCCAGATTTTTGGGCGCTGACTGATCCACCATCTTGGCTTGGCGAACGATCTCACTTTGGAGATAGTCGATCTCGGACACACGTCCCATTTCCAAGTCATCTAACATGGATGATCTGGCCTTTTTATCGATTTTAACAATGAATTGCATGACTAGCCGATAAGCCCAATTGGGGAGTCGTAAGGTTTTGAGCAATAGCTCCGGGCTTCGCCCATTAAATGAACCAAGTTTCACACCCCTTAATTCCGCAATCGATAAGGCTTCTTCCACAGACGCGGCCAAGGCTCGCCGATACTCGCGTTGCAATAAACCTTGCTGCAAAGTCGTTCCGCTAAGCGTATTGAGCCCATTATTCAGATTGACGATCATTTTGGCCCATTGATCCCCAATAATATTCTCTGAGACCCGAATGCCTTGTCCAGAATTTTTTAGGAGGTGGGCAACAGCCTCAATATTCGTGCCTATAATCAGATCACCTGCTGTCCCGCAGTGAAAGCTTCCATTGCCTGTTGGTGTGACATTAAAGGGCACGATAGCTGGAATGACTGACATGCTAGACGGTAGCGTTGATCGTAAAATTTCGACATTTCGAATACCGTTTTGAAAGCTTATTATCGTGACGTCAGAACCGGCTTTTTGCGCAATTTGCTTCGCCGCTTTTTCCGTGTCCTGACTTTTTGTACAAAGCGCAATTATATCAGCGTCGCCTAAACTGCCGTCATGGGTCTCAAAGGATAGCTCACCCAAATGAATATCTGAGCGTTCGTAATGGGTTAAGGTCAAGCCATTTGAATTTATCTCGACGGCAAACCGATCACGTCCAATAAGGGTGACATCACCACCCCCGGCGGCCAGATGTCCGCCAATCCAACAGCCGATTGAGCCAGCGCCTAAAACAGAAATTTTTGACATAAGCCTAGTGTGGGACATATTCTTTAAGCTGTCACCCATTTTCGCTCACAGATATCAGAGCTGAATATGGAACAGTTAAAATTATCGCTTTAAATATCTCGAAAACCCCATCAGATAGCAAGTTATGACTAAGACGTCGCAAACCGAGAAAAGCTGGCATGATATTCAACATAATCTGGCTCCACTGCAGGATGGGCTGCGAACGGATATAACGGGGAACTGGCGACAGGGACGGACCTGTTATGGCGGATTAACAGCTGCTCTCATGTTGGAAACAACACAACAGCAATTTTCCGATCTCCCGCCGCTTCGATCGGCCATGATCAATTTTGTCGGTCCTGTGACCGAGGATCCTATATTTTCATCAACTTTATTAAGACGCGGGCGAAATGTAACCAATATTGCGGCCGAAGCCAAAATTGACGACCAGTCTGTTGGACGGGCTGACTTCTTGTTTGGAGCCTCACGCACCTCAGAGATAGAGATCAAATGCTCCGCCCCAAAAGCTGATAAGCCAGAGGATTGCGAGCCGTTTACACCAGAAGCCATTAGGAAAATGGTCCCTGGATTCTTCCATAATTTTGATACGAGACTGATTGCTGGCGCCAGACCTATGATGGGCAAAGAGGGCTATATCAGGACATGGTCGCGACATCTGGACCCGCGCTCGCGAGAGGGTGTTGGGAGCCTATTATGTCTTGCCGATGTTTTACCGCCTGCGGCTATGCCCCTGATGCGGAGCATGGCGCCTATTAGCTCCATGAGTTGGCTGGTGAACTTTTTGTCTCCAAACCCAGAAACCGAAGATGGCTGGTGGCAGGTTGAGACGCGGCTGTCGGCGGCGAAGTCCGGCTATTCAACGCAAGTCATGCGAATCTGGAATAGGGACGGTGAGTTGGTCATTGAGGGCCTGCAATCCGTGGCCATTTTTGGCTGAGCCAAAATTGCTTTTAAAAACTGTGACTACTCTAATTCGACCAATTGGGTTTCGCCGACATTCCCGTCCAGACCATCATTATCATTGATCACAAATTCTCGGCCATCCAATGTAATTGCAATGCCTTCGAGAGATTATTTGGCACGGCCCCATTTCCGGCGGGTAGATCACCCGTGACGAGAAGATCACGTGCTAGGGTTTTACTGGCAACACTATTACTTGCGGCGCCCGCGAGGTTGACGTCATAGAGACGCCTAATGGCAGCGTCTGGTCCGCCTTCACTATCACTTTCAATCACACGGAAATTCCCACCACCTAAAGAGACAATATCGGTTAGGTTCACCTCGCCGCCATTTTGAGATTCCGGTATATCTGTCGCATAGAAAACGAAATCCCATTGATCTGTCGAGAGGTCATAGCGCCCGATACGGTTATTTAACTCAGCACCCCACGGGCTGTGAAAGGTCACGAAAACAGAGCCGTCATATTCGGCAACGCCTGAAAACCCACGATCTTGCTGGATCGCGTCAATATTGGCGGGCAATCGAATAGCCTCTTGAACGATCCCCGTATCATTCGTTCTAACCAAGAGGTTGATTGCATCAATCGCGTTAAACAATGTATTGTCTGAATCGCCTTCACCTTCTGCAACCACCCAAAACCCACCTTCACCAGCAACACTTATACCTTCAAGGTCAAGATTAGCGGTTCCGTCATCATTGGTCAGATCGTCCCGATCATTGCCATCAAAACGGTCGCGATCTGAATCCGGGCCTGAGACAGCCAATGACGATAAAATATTATTGTCATCCCTGATCCGGATATCTTCAACGAGGCTTGCAGGGTTTGCAGAAACATCCAAGCGGAAGATGCGGTTTGCATCAAATTCCCCGTCTTCAACTGAATACAGGACCGAAGAATTCACAGGATCTTCCGCCAAACCAGATAGCGCACCCCAGGGAATTGGCGTTCCGTCTGCACGGTCTTCCGAACGAATAGTTGGATAGCTTAGCTCAGAGACATCAAACTCATAAATTGCGATCGACGATCGAATGCCGTCAGGCCGGTTTTCTTCTTCACCTCCGACTAATAATAGGTGTCGTTCAGGAACGGCTCTGATGCCTTCTGGACTCGCTGGCGTTGGAAGCGATTGGGTCAGGATCGGATTGGCCGGATCTGCAATATCATAGACAAAGACAAGATCGCCACGTTCTGAACCAATAAACGCAAACCGGTCTTGATCAAATATCCCGACTTCCGCACCTTCAGTTTCATTCCCGCGTTGTTCTGATCTATTTTCAGGATAGTGGCCCAGACGTGCCGCCTCATAATCTAATGCATTGCCTGCCTCAAAAACAAGAGACCCCGCTGTGTCAAAAACACTAAAACTGCGGGAGCCACTTGTTTCGGACCCGCCCTCATTCGCCGTGATAAAATTATCAATGTTAATCCAAGCGACACCATCAGGTTCTCTGGTAAGACCAGTTAGTCGTTGATTGAGAAGGATCACATCTGTTTGACCTTCTGTGGCGTCGACATCATCCAGATTGACGAGACTCGCCGAAAAACTGTTTATAATCGTATTTATTTCCAAATCGACAAGCGCAAGATAATTATTATTCTGCAAACTAACAACCGCAATATTGTCTTCATTAATATCAAGATTTTCTGGCTCTGGGTCCGTAAGGGAATTATTTGCCAGGCCCGTGAGGGTGATTGTTGTGTCTGTCCAATTCGCAGGATCCGCCCCGGATATATCTAGGCTGATCAGGAATCCTGGTATAGGCGACTGATCATTGCTATTAACGCTAAATTTCCAACGCCAATTATTGCATGATCCCCGTCAGGTGAAACCGCGACGGAATCCGGCGTTCCTACGACAGGAAAGGAACGCGCTATCGTACGGGTTGTGAGGTTTACGACCTCAATTGTACCCACATCCTGCTCGCCTCCTCTTTGACCATCAACAGCGACAATGGCAAAATTCCCAGCGACAGCCAGCGAAACGGGTTGACCTGGTAGGTCCCGCGTACCAGCGGCTCCCGGATTGCTTGGGTCGGTTACATCTACAAAACCCAAAGTTTGGCGCGGTCCGTCTGTATAGACAAGAAGGTTTCCATCCTCAGAGATATCTACGATTTCGACCGACCGAAAAACGTTTGAATTACAATCTGGGGCTTGTTGGAGGCAGACTGGGAACGTCGCAATACGTGAGAAATTTTGCAATGTATTCGCGTCTGCAACTGTACAGCTAAAGGTCGATGACGTCACCTCGCCTGCATCCAAAACCCCATTTCCATTATTATCCGGACCAGAGTCTGTACGTGTTCCGCCCCGAAAACAATTTGGATCACCTGCAGCGAGTTGGACATCCACGGTAAGTGTCGCAGCTGGTGGTGCGGGTGGCGGTGGTGGTGGTGGCGTCGCAACGGACGAAGACGAAGAGCCTCCACCGCCGCCGCAACCGACTAAAAAAGTCGTTGAAAGTAATAACGAGACGACGCCGTGCAAATGTTTCGTGCGACCAGTCAAACGCAAAAGATGCAATAACTCAAATCACGCAATGTGTTTCTCTATTACAAAACGCTTTCAAAGAATTTAGATAAAGCGGCTTGCTTTAATGCGTTTCACTTAGCGCAATCGAACGGGAAAGATCAGGGCTTTTTGGTCTGATGGAACCCAGTTATGACGCGCCATAGGTGAAAATAAAACCGTTTTAGACCAATAGGTTAGCAGCCAATCAGATTTTCCACATTCAGATTTCATCACAGCATTTACTCGCTCAAAAACCTGCATGTCTTGAGTGCCATAATGCCGGGCAGCACCAAGGGAGGCGAGGGTTATTGTGTGATGATACCCTTCATAATCCGTGTTTCTTACGCCCGTACTGAGATTATAAGCCTTGATAATATTGGGCATATCGCGCTCTGCACCGCGCGCCGGATCTGCAATTATCGCACAGGCAGCGGCAAAATGTGCCGCATGCGTCCAATCAGATTTCGGCAGGCTTCGATCTATCAAACCGTGATAAATAAATGAAATCTCAGCGTCAGATTTAAACCCCATATAAAACCTAGAGTGGATTAACTATCGACCTCGGCCTCAAGCGCATTACTAATAATAAATTCACGACGCGGTTCGACCACATCTCCCATTAGCTTTGTAAAGAGCTCGTCTGTTGCATCTGCCGCTTCAACTTTGACCTGCAAAAGTGAACGCGCATTAGAGTCCAAAGTTGTCTCCCATAGCTGATCAGGGTTCATTTCGCCAAGACCCTTATAGCGCTGAATTTTAAAGCCCTTACGTCCGCCTTCAAAAATAACCTCGAGCAATCTTGCGGGACCGGAGAGATAAACAGGCTCGGCCTCTCCTCGTCTGAATGTAGCTGTACCCGAATACGTTTCCATCAAAGACGGGGCTAATTTTTGCAAGCGGCGCGCATCCGCACTATCGCGGAAAGATGGCCGCAAGGAAATCCGGTCCATAACGCCGCGAACGTCGCGTTCAAAGACAAGTGCACCGTCTTCATCATAGCGACCCGCCCAACCATCTTCGCCCTCATCAGCAATGAGGTCGAGCCGTTGAATGGCTGTCTCTATGCGCTCTGGATGTTCTTCGACCGTCAGAATGCCCGCAATCGCAAGCTGGGCAATGGCGCTGTCCGGGGCACGGTGCTTCATCCGGTTCAAGAGATGTTGCACAGAAAGCGCTTCGCGGGCGACGCGTTTTAGGTCTTCACCCGAAATCACTTCGCCATTATCCAGGGTCAAGGTCGCGTCTCTTGATCCTGCATCAATAAGATATTCATCCAGCTCGGCTTGGTCTTTAATATATTGTGTGTTTTTCCCACGCTCGACCTTATAGAGAGGCGGTTGCGCGATATAGAGATAGCCACGTTCGATCAGCTCAGGCATTTGCCGATAGAAAAACGTCAACAGCAATGTACGAATATGGGCGCCGTCAACGTCAGCGTCGGTCATAATAACAATCTTATGGTAGCGCGCCTTATCTGCATTGAAATCTTCACGCCCAATCCCAGTCCCTAAGGCCGTAATCAGCGTCCCGATTTCCTGCGAAGATAACATGCGATCAAATCGCGCGCGCTCGACATTCAGGATTTTGCCTTTAAGCGGCAAGATCGCTTGGTTGTGACGATCACGCGCCTGTTTGGCCGAACCACCCGCAGAATCACCCTCCACAATGAAGATTTCGGACAATGCCGGATCACGTTCCTGACAATCTGCAAGCTTGCCGGGTAGAGACGCAACATCAAGCGAGCTCTTTTTCCGGGTCAGGTCCCGAGCTTTGCGGGCGGCTTCACGCGCCGCCGCCGCTTCGGCAATTTTTTGGACAATTAATTTCGCTTCCGTCGGATGTTCTTCAAACCATTCCCCCAAAGCTTCATTCATCGCAGATTCGACGACTGGGCGGACTTCGGAACTGACAAGCTTATCCTTGGTCTGAGACGAAAATTTCGGGTCAGGCACTTTGACCGAAAGCACACAGGTCAGGCCCTCGCGCGCATCATCGCCGGAGAGCTTCACCTTATCATTTTTCTTGGCCATATTCTGGGCATATGTGTTGATCGTCCGCGTCAGAGCGCCACGAAAACCTGCCAAATGCGTACCGCCATCGCGCTGCGGAATATTATTGGTGAAACAGCGCACATTCTCATGATAGCTATCATTCCACCACAGAGCCGCATCAACCGTGACACCCTCTTTTTCCGTATGCACCTTAATGGGTCCGTCCAAGAGGCCCGTTTTATTGGCATCTAGATGGCGCACAAAGGCTTCAATCCCGCCTTCATAGTGAAGCTCGGTCTCAATGGCTTCTTCAGGCCGTTCATCCCGCAAAATGATCATGACGCCGGAATTTAGAAAAGCGAGCTCACGCAAGCGGCGCTCAAGCGTATTCCGGTCAAATTCGACCATGGTGAAGGTTTCTTCAGATGGAAGGAACCGCACGGCGGTGCCTGTCAAAACTTTGGTTGTTCCGTCCCGGCGATTATCCTGGGGGGCGTCGCCGACGATCTTAAGCGGCGCGAGCGATTCGCCATGAGAAAACTCCATGTAATGTTCTTTGCCATCCCGCCAAATCGTAAGCTGTAGGGACACAGATAAGGCATTCACGACGGATACGCCCACACCGTGAAGTCCGCCTGAGACCTTATAAGAATTCTGGTCAAATTTCCCGCCTGCATGGAGCTGGGTCATAATCACTTCGGCCGCCGAAATACCCTCTTCAGGATGCAACGCAACTGGGATGCCGCGGCCATTATCGCGAACCGAACAGGACCCATCGGGGTGCAATGTGACTTCGACGCGATCTGCATGGCCAGCCAAGCTTTCATCGATAGAATTATCGACAACCTCATAGACCATATGATGCAAGCCGGAGCCGTCATCTGTGTCGCCAATATACATGCCCGGGCGTTTTCGAACCGCATCTAGGCCTTTTAAAACCTTGATCGAATCGGCGCCATAGGCAGGGGTGTTTTGCTCGTCGTCAGACATAAAAAAATCCTGTATGAATCACTTAGGATTCTTACAGGATTCTATTGCTAATTGTAAGGGTTGATCAAACGCCCTTAAGCGACCTAGTTAACGGTATAAACCACACCAATACGCGTGATTGTGTCTGTATTTTCTGTTCCTGGAGGAACATCGGTATGGTGATCTATCCGATAAGACGCGCGCGCCGCGAGATTACCTGCAAGATTGGCCGTAATCCCAA
>CAYRMO010000043.1:0-22337 GCA_964425355.1 uncultured Algimonas sp.
GGCGGGTGTGAAATCGCCATGATGTGCGATTTCATCATCGCCGCAGATAATGCCAAATTTGGTCAGCCTGAAATTAATCTGGGTGTCATGCCTGGCATGGGTGGGACTCAAAGAATGCTGCGTGCTGTTGGCAAGGCCAAAACCATGGATCTCTGTCTCACAGGTCGAATGATGGATGCCGAAGAGGCTGAACGCGCCGGCCTCGTGGCGCGTATTGTTCCACTCGATAATCTAATGGAAACGGCAAAAGAAGCAGCCGCCAAGATTGCGGGTCAATCTCAACCCATCGCTATGATGACAAAGGAAACCGTTCAAGCCGGCTTTGAAATGTCTTTGGCACAAGGCATTCGATATGAGCGTCGCCTGTTTCAAAGCATGTTTGCCACACAGGATCAAAAAGAAGGCATGGCTGCCTTCATCGAAAAACGTAAACCTCACTTCAAACACAAATAGAATTCTTGCGGTTCTAATATTAACGGGACCGCACTCTCCTATTGACGCGCGCTGAACCGCTCACTATAGGCCTCCCAGATTTCGCCCAGCCCGCGCAAACCCGCGGGCTTTGTGCATTGAAGAAAAACGAAAGACTAAGACATGGCAAATACGTCCTCCGCCAAGAAGAACGTTCGTAAGATGGCCCGTAAGACGGCCGTAAATAAGGCACGTCGTACATCTGTGCGTACAAATCTACGCCGTGTTGAAGATGCGATCACTGCTGGTGACAAAAAAGCCGCCAGTGAAGCTCTCAAATTGGCTGAACCTGCCATGATGCGGGCCGTCTCCAAAGGCGTCTTCCACAAAAACACGGCAAGCCGTAAAATTTCGCGCTTGAATAAGCGGGTTAAAGCTTTGGGGTAAACCTCCCCAGCCGTCTACACGACGGTAATCTGAAATGATCGAACCGTCACATAATCACGTGGCGGTTTTTTTTGTGCCAGAATCTCCTTCTGACTTACACCACAAGCAAATCGAGTTTTAGCAACCATAAATAGCTCATTCCCTTGTGAATCACCTAATCAGGCTGGTCGTTAGCCGACCTGTAAAAACTCCCCATTTGTCAAGAAAAAACTAAGGATTTTTTTATGATTTTTTTTTGAAAAAAAAAATGGTTACGATTCATAGGGGTAGATGAGTCAAGTATCGATTCGCATCCGATTCGAGTTTTTCGCACATTGACGCTGCGAAGAATGACTGGTTAAAGGGCGCTACTGATCAAGGCTTGGGAGATGTCGTGATTGGTACATCCGGGGAGATCCTGGCATGCGCGTTCGGACAAAGAACAACCATGTTTGGAACCAATAAAATTTTTAAAATATCACAGGTTTGACGTTTCAAGCCGCTAGTTTCGTGCGGCCTTGAAAATGTTAATCTGTCTCGTTGGGAGTTGGGAAATGGCAAGAGCGGCTGACAATATCGTAGACTCAGTAAGAGCGCCTGATCTCTATACCGGAGAGCCGCCACTTCAATCCGCTCATAATACGTGGAAAAACGTCAAGACAGATCTCGCTTATGCCTTGGGCCCCAATGTTCATCGATCATGGACAGCGCGCCTTCACATTACCCATGCTGATGAGTCCGTTGTAACCTTATCTGCCCCGTCCAAATTCATTGCCTCAAAAATCGAATCGAATTTCGCAGACACGGTCCGACGTCTTTGGGATAAGCATGATCAAGTCGATCCGCCGCGCCGTATCTCTTTTGTGGCCAATCCAAAAGCTGTCAGATCGCCCGCGAGACGAAAGCCTGCTGATGACCAGAATTCCCCGAGATTAGTCCGAGACGAAGCCATACGCGCTCAAGCTGCCGCTGATCAAACTGCGTCTGGGGAAAGTCCAAGAGATCGCTTCACATTTGAAAATTTTGTCGTTGGACAATCTAACGAGCTTGCTATGGCCGTGGCCCGACAAGTCGCTCAGAACACGGGCAAAGATCGCCCGCCACAATATAATCCCATCGTTATCCATGGTTCGAATGGTATGGGTAAAACCCACCTTCTCTATGCGATCGAAAATTTCGTCAAAGAAACCTACCCGGAAAAACGTCTTCGCTTCATTACAGCTGAAGATTTTGTTTCGACATTTGTAGCCTCTGTTCGGGGTGAAACGCGAAATGGAATAGCCGCCTTTAAAGCCAGTCTTCGCGATGTCGATCTTCTTGTCATTGACGATGCGCATTTCATTGCTGACAAAAAGGGAAGCCAAGAAGAGCTTTTGCACACGCTGGTCAGCCTTGTTGATTCCGGCAAGCAAATTTTGATCGCAGCGGATCGCCATCCAGATAAAATTGAAAAAGCCTCTGAGCGCTTGAAAAGCTATATGTCGTCTGGTCTGGTGTGCAAAATTGGCTCAGCGGATTACGAATTACGCTTACGCATTTTAGACCGGCTTATCCAAAGACGTCGCGCCGATGGACAGCCCGATCTAGCCATTCCACAAAATGCGAGAGATCATCTGGCGGCTCGTATGAACGCCACACCTCGCGATCTTGAAGGGGCGTTCAACCAAATCGTCGCGCAGAGCGAATTTTTGGGTACAGCTATTACACTTGAGAGCGTGCAAGAGACCTTGTCTGATTCACGTTATATGATGGGACAGCGCCTGACGGTGGACCGCATTCAACGCGCCGTCTGCGAAATTTTCAAGGTTACGCCGACTGATATGGTGTCCAAAAGGCGTGCCCGTGTGATTGCGCGTCCACGACAAGTCGCCATGTATTTGTGCAAAAAACTCACGAAACGTAGCCTGCCAGATATTGGCCGACGTTTTGGCGGACGAGATCATACGACCGTTATGCATGCTGTAAAACGCATAGAGTCGTTGCGAGCGGAAGATGAGAGCTTCAATGCTCAGATTGAAGCCGTGGAGACTCTTCTAAAGAGCTAAACTCAAACTCTACGTTTCATATAGAAAAGGCTGGGTACCATATCTGTTTTAACATGATAGCATTCCCAGCCCTGTAAACCGAAATTATTGAGTATCTTTTCGCTCCCCTTGCGAAGCGTCTCTCCTGTCATACCCTTTCTTTCGCCTTCTATAATTCGGTATTCCCAGCGTTCTGACATTTTGACCTCCATCTAGATAATTCATTCTTTTTTCTCTTTGGCATGAATTCAGGGTGGGAGAAAACATTTGAATACGCTAAAAGCGCCACATGTTTGAAACAGCTCTCTTCATCAGCGCGTTTACAACGCTTTTTGTGATCATTGATCCGCCAGGATGTGCGCCTATTTTTGCGACCCTGACCAAAGGCACGTCACGTAAACATCAACAGGCTATGGCGTTTAAATCTGTTGGGATCGCCGCCATCATCCTGATCGGTTTCGCCTATGTCGGCGAGTGGCTCTTTGCCAAATTAGGAATCAGCCTGGATGCCTTGCGTATTGCGGGCGGTATCATGCTCTTCATCATTGGCCTGAATATGGTCTTTGAAAAGCGGACGGAAAAACGTGAGGGTCGGGCCGAGGATATTCTGGAAGACATCGAAGACCCCGAGGATATATCCGTCTTTCCTATGGGTATACCCATGATTGCAGGGCCAGGCACGATGGCTACATTATTGATCCTGATGAGCGAAGCACCAACGCGTATGGAGCAGTTCGCGATCCTAGCGGCCTTGATCGCAACCCTTATTATCACCTTACTGACATTCCTCATCGCAGGGCCGCTTATGAAATTAATGGGTAAGAGCTTCACTGATGTTCTGACCCGTGTTCTAGGTGTCTTATTGGCGACGCTAGCCGCTCAATTTATCCTGGACGGGATTAAAGGTGCCTTGTTTTAGAGCAGGGCTATATCCCGACTGATCTCCAGTGTTCACGAAAATGAGCGAATTACTCACAACAAGACTATTTGCCTGTGTTCAAAACAGATGAGACAAACGCGCGACTTATTAGGAGCTGTCATGAAAAAACTTGCGCTTTTCTCTATTCTTACGGTTACGGCACTCGCAACCACATCTATCATATTCTCACCACAATCTTCTGCGTCAGAGACGACGAAAGATAATATGGCACCGGACACACCCCTTATTGTTGCAGAACTCTTCACATCACAAAGCTGTTCATCCTGCCCACCGGCAGAAGCGCTTTTCTCTGAGCTTGCCAATCGGGATGACGTATTATCGATAGAATGGCATGTCGATTATTGGGATGACCTAATTCACGGCGGATCAAACTGGAAGGACCCCTATTCCAACCCCGTTTATACAGAGAGGCAGAGATCCTATAATGAATCCCTGCGTCGCACGAGAGCCGTCTATACACCGCAAGCTATTGTAAATGGCGTCGCAGAAGGTGTTGGGAGTCGACGCGGCGAGGTTTCAAACATGCTCCGCACGGCGGAAGACCTATCTGTACCCGTTGCGATTAAAGGCAATACGATTGAAGTCGGCGCCAGCAAAGCAGACGCAGATATTATTTTCCTCCGTCTTCTCAAAGATCACGAGACCAATGTAAAAGGCGGCGAGAATAAAGGGCGTAAATTATCGGGCAAAAATATTGTCCTAGAAGCAAGTCTCATAGGTCAAACAGGTGGTAAGACTCTGCAAATTGAACGCCCAGAAATTGGAGACAATGAGAATTGCGCTGTCCTCATTCAATCGCTTTCAGGGGATGTTGGGCCGGTCTTGGGCGCAGCAAAGTGCTGATAATGTCAAACACATAAAAAAGCCTCCCCAAATAGGGAGGCTCAAATTTTTGATCGGAAAATAGAAAAATCTATTCTTCTTCAGCCTTAGGTGCCTCTTCGGAAGGCGCCTCTTCAGCGGGTGCTTCCTCGGCCGGGGCCTCTTTAGCTGCAGCTTCTGCAGCCTTAGCCGCTTCGGCAGCTTCTTTTGCAGCCGCTTCAGCGGCCTCTTTGGCTTCGGCTTCTGCCGCTTCTCGGGCTTCGGCTTTATCTTTACGCTCTTCGATACGCTCAAGCGCTTTTTGGCCTGGCTTGCCTTTATTCGGGTTATTTCCGGCTTTCCATTCCCATAGGCCCGCAGCACCCAAGAAACGTGCAACACGGTCCGTTGGACGCGCGCCTTTTTTCAACCAAGTCTGAACCTTCTCGACGTCAAGCTTGACGCGGTCCTCATGGTCTTTTGGAAGCATTGGGTTATAGGCACCCACTTGCTCGATGAAGCGGCCATCGCGTGGCGCACGCACATCTGCCGCAACAATTCGGTAATAAGGGCGTTTTTTTGCGCCGTGACGCGCAAGTCGTAGTTTAACGGCCATGTTTAAGTTCCTTTGATTTGGTCGTTCGGTTTAATGTCTGCTTATTTTTTCTTTTTGCCAAAAGGTGATCCACCCAAGCCCGGTAAGCCACCGCCAAGACCCGGAAGCTTATTGCCCCCTAATCCCGGTAATTTCATTCCGCCTGGCATTTTACCCATTTGTTTCTTGAGTTCTTCGAGTTGCGCTGGGTCCATATCGGCTGGATTTGGCAATCCCCCTTTGCCGGGCATCATGCCGCCTGGCATTTTAGGCATGCCGGGCATACCGCCCATAGCTTGCATCATCCCGCTCATACCGCCCTTGGACATTTTCTTCATCATGTCGGCCATCTGACGATGCATCTTCAAAAGCTTATTGACCTCTTGAACACTCATGCCCGCTCCCGCAGCAATGCGTTTTTTACGACTGGCTTTTATCAATGCGGGTTTGCGACGCTCTTCAGGTGTCATGGACAGAATGATCGCTTGTTGTTGTTTCAAGAGGCGATCATCAATGCCGCCAGCGGCATCGAGTTGTTTTTTCATTTTGCCCATTCCAGGCATTAATTTCATCAAGCCGCCCATGCCGCCCATTTTTTGCATTTGACCGAGTTGCTTGCCGAGATCTTCAAGATCAAATTGACCCTTACGCATTTTCTCAGCTGTTTTTTGCGCCTCTTTTTCATCAATGATCTGAGCGGCTTTTTCGACCAAAGACACAATATCGCCTTGGCCCAAAATCCGGCCTGCCAAACGCTCTGCATCAAAGGCTTCCAAACCATCAAGCTTTTCGCCCGTGCCCAGAAATTTGATCGGCAAGCCTGTGACCGCGCGCATAGAGAGCGCCGCACCGCCTCGACCATCACCATCAATCCGTGTCAGCACCAAACCCGTTAATGGCAGACGTTCATGAAAACGTCGGGCCGTTTCAACCGCATCTTGCCCCGTCAAAGCATCGGCTACGAGAAGGGTTTCAATAGGGTTTGTTTCTTTGGCAATCGCCTCGACTTCATCCATCAATGTTTCATTGATCGTTGTCCGGCCCGCCGTATCGAGAAAGACGATATCATGGCCGCCTTTTGCACCCTCTTTCATCGCACGCTTGGCAATTTCGAGCGCTGATTGACCTTTTACAATCGGTAAGAACCCGACACCAGCCTGCTCTGCAAGCATACCCAACTGGTCCATCGCAGCCGGACGGTTTGTATCAAGCGAGGCAAAAAGAATTTTTTTCTTGAGCGCTGTTCGTAAGTAAAGACCGAGCTTACCTGTCGTCGTAGTTTTACCGGACCCTTGAAGGCCCGCCATAAGGATAGCCGCCGGAGGTTTTGCAGCAAGATTGAGCTCCGAGGCTTTAGCCACTTCGGCCTTATCAGCCTCATCCTCTGAGAGTGTCCCACCCAACATGTCTATCAACGCGTCATTGACGATCTTGATAACCATCTGGCCCGGCTTGATTGACTTAACAACTTTCTCGCCAACCGCCTCTTTACGCACACGTTCGACGAAGTCTTTGACAACAGGAAGCGCAACATCGGCTTCAAGCAAGGCAACGCGAATTTCACGCATGGCTTTGTTGACGTCTGACTCGGATAGCGAACCGCGACCCGTCAAACCGTCAAAGACATTACCCAGCTTATCACCGAGGGCTTCAAACAATCTCTATCATCTCCTTTGGATGCGCCAGGGCATCCATCTGAACCATTGACGCGCTAAGCTCTGACAAGCCAAACGCAGAAATCCGCGGTGAACGAACCCTCGTCGACCACGGTACCCCGTCTGCATCCTGCACAGCGCGGAGCGCAGATGTTAATACTGCGCGAATGGGCGGGCCTCTACGTGTGAGATCGCACATTGTCAAGCCTTTCAAAAACCCTATCAAAAACTTGACGATCCAACTCTAAAACGAAATAAACAGGTCTAATGGGATCTTATTTTAAATTTTTTCGCCTTTGCGCTTTCGTCTTTTTCTTTTCGACCTTTGTGGCCAGTTGCGATGTGGTGACGAATACGCAATCGACTCCGCAACTCTATCCTCGACCAGATCGCGCGTCAGTATTTTATGAGTATGATAAGCTAACCACAGATTTGAACGCGAAAATCGCGCAAAGCGATCATTTTTCAATATGGTCTACATTGCCAGATCAAACGCTTACGCTCATGTTACAGGATCTCGAAAACTTACGAATTGCCTTATTAGATTTTCATAACATCGACCCTAAACATGCTGAGCATCCTATTGATATAATTCTGATCGATGATCCGGATTATTTTGAAGCTTTTTCACCAGGTCACAGCTTAGCGGGTTTCTACGAGAATGGTGCATTAGGTCCGGTGATCATTATTCGCACGGTAGATATGAAACTTGATCCGAATGCGGTCTGGTCGACAATCTACCATGAATATGCCCATCATTTTCATGCGACGTTTTTACCTTATAAAGTACCACTCTGGTTGAATGAAGGATTTGCGGAATATGCCTCGAGTTTTCGCCGCACGGAGACAGGCTATGGCTTAGGGTTTTATGAAGCGGACAGGATTGAGTCTTTGCGTGAATTTTCATCCGACTGGCTCGATGCAAATGAACTCGTGAAAACCTTAGATCATTATCCTTATATTCCTGGATATGTTGGTGAGGCCGCAAAAAAAAGAACCGTCTTCTATTACGATCAAAGTTGGCTCCTTGCCTTTTGGCTTCTCCAAAGCGAAGAGGGGCAAGATACCTTACTAAGACTTATAAATAATCTTGATTCCGGAAAATCTATTAAAGGTGTATTTCCAGATACGATACATGAAGACCTGTTATCCTACGCGGATTCATTTGAGCCTTACCCCGACACCCATATCTTGCCCGATACATCTTTTCCAGAGGTAAGACCTAGAATTGAAACAATCACGCAAAGTGAGTTTCTAGGACGAATATTTTTGCAAATGAGGTTTAGCGGCATTTCCTCAAATATTAGCCTTGGCCTCTTAGACAAATTTGACAATGACACATCCAATGACGACATACCGGACCCCGTAAAGGACATGCTTCGTGTACATAGCTATCTCGCCTTAGGTTTGGAAAAGGAGGCGCTTGACACTATAGAGGCCGCCAGCAAATCTGAAAATGCGTATTCGGCATTTTCGAGATTATATGCGCAATATCGTCTGTATCTTTATGAATCTGTCGATACGGATATTTATAATGCGCAGGTTCAAAGTTCATTGGCGCGCCATAGAAGCGTCGTAAATGACGCGATTAAATTTGCTATATCTAAACGGTCAGGAGACTTCGATTTGGATATCTTATATGTCAGCCTATTAGGTCGCAATGCTTACAATTTAAGTCCAAATCATAAAACGGCCCTACAGCGCATATTAGATAGCGGGCATCATAAACGCAATCCATTCCTGGCTTTGGACTTGGTATATCCGCTTATAAGTATAAATGAGTTTGATGAGGCTGAGGCTATAATTGCGCGGGCTCGATTATGGGACCCCCAAATGAACCCCTTAAATTCCAATCGGCTTGATGAAATGGTGCTTGACATTCAGGCATATCGTGACGTTTTTGCCGAACAATCTGATCAAAAAAGCGACTAAAACTACTAATCTTACCCGACCCTGCGCTGCTGACTGCGCGGCGCATTGGGTCCGTGATTTTCGATTATAGGGGATTTTCGGCGATCTATCCTAACAGGGAGTTGAACTGTAAAGACGGTTCCTTCGGCCATTTTACTTTCGACAAAAATACGGCCTCCCATACCCTCGATCAGTCCTTTTGTGATTGATAAACCCAATCCAGTCCCCGTTGTACCAGAGGACAGTCGGTTATCGACTTGCTCAAATCTTGAAAAGACCCGATCAAGATCATCTTCCGCAATACCGACGCCTGTATCCCGGACAAAAAGAAATAGCTCACAGCTGTCAATTGAAATCGGGCGCGTTTGAACGATAACATCTACGCGCCCTTGCTGCGTGAATTTTACGGCATTGCCAATCAAATTATTGATGACTTGTCTAAGGCGAGACTCGTCCCCAACGATTTGTTCTGGTGAACCCTCCATCCAGTACAAGCCCAGATGAATAGATTTATCCAAGGCAGCGGGCTGGTTTAACGCGATTAGCGCGTTTAACATCTCGCGTAAGTCAAGGGGCGCATAGCTAAATTTTGCTTTGCCTGAATCGAGTTTTGAGAGATCTAAAACATCATTGATAATCGTGATCAAACCGGTCGAGCATCCATTTATAATCTCCACATATTCACGCTGAGTTTGCGATAATTCTGTCTTCTGTAAAAGGCCTGACATGCCAATAACGCCGTTTAAAGGCGTTCTAAGCTCATGAGACATGTTCGCGAGAAAGTTAGATTTTGCGAGATCAGCTTGTCGGGCGAGTTCGGTATTTTTTTCGAGCAAAATGAACAAACGGTGCATGGTAAAAGATAAAAGCGCCAGAACAGATGCAACTAAAATAAAAGCAATCGTGGCCTGAACGGCACGCATAAAACTCCGACCCTGATATAATCCAGGGTCCATTCCCGCGGGTACTGGTAGGCTTGCTGAAATTCCATATAATACCCAAACCAATAGGATTGATACAAATGTATAAGCGAAAACCATGCGCCAACCTGATATAAACCCATTTATGACCGCGCCCGCGACAAGCATGGGTAACATCGCCGTATTTATACCCGTTCCATCTGGGATCGCGGTCGCCGCAACCCCAACAATAGCGAGAAACGAATAAAAGGCGGCGAAAAAGGTAAAGTTTTTCGAATGCCGCAACTTCAAGGTTACAATCATGATAATCGCAACTGAAATAACTGAAACCAAATGATCTATTGTCCAACCACCATAGACATATGTCATAAAGATCAAATTGAGGATTTGCGAAAAACTAAACATCCACGCCACCATATAGACAGCGCGCGCACGCAAAAGATCGCCTGCGCTTAGGCGACTATCAATGCGCATAAAGCGCTCATATTTGGCCAGTAGCTCTTTCACACAAATCCCACAGCGTCTTGGGGGACAGGGGATAGGGGATAGGCGTTAGAAATTCGTTACGATCAAATCACAATCACTTGGATTTACGTCACAAAAAAAGCCCCCAAAAAGGGAGCTTATAAAGCGATATATTATTGATGTTACGCTTTAACTGTATGCGGTTGAGACGCGTGTTTTTTTGCTGTTTCAACCAGAGCTTTAAAAGCTTCTGGTTCATTGCCAGCCATATCGGCAAGCACTTTGCGATCAAGGTTGATACCAGCCTTGTTCAAGCCGTCCATAAAACGGCCATAGGTCATGCCATTCGCACGCGCGGCCGCGTTAATGCGTTGGATCCAAAGCGCACGGAACTGACGCTTTTTAAGTTTTCGGCCAATATAGGCATATTGACCCGCTTTTTCGACGGCTTGGTTGGCGATACGGAATGTATTCTTCCGACGGCCGCGATAGCCTTTAGCTTGTTTGAGGATTTCTTTGTGGCGCGCTGATTTTGTGACGCCGCGTTTGACTCGTGCCATGATATTACTCCGGTATAAAAATTAGCGGCGCTTAGCCGTAAGGAAGGTATTTTTTCTTGATGACTTTGGCATCACAGTCTTTGAGGACTGTTGTGCCCCGCAATTTGCGGATTTGATCATTTGAGCGTTTGATCATGCCATGGCGTTTGCCAGCTTGACCTGCTTTAACCTTACCGGATTTGGTAATCTTGAAGCGCTTTTTAGCGCCTGACTTCGTTTTCATTTTGGGCATTTCGGTCTCCATTATATGGATCAGTCTTGAAACGAAACAGAACTGATCGGCCTTTCGAGTCAGAAGGCATGCCTTTTAGCCCTCTAAACTGCGTCACCTCGAAAAGGAGGTGAAGGCGGGCCTATAATCATATCAAATCAGTTTGGCAAGTCAGGCTTGCGGTTAGGCTACAGACTATCTTATGCTGGATAGAGAGCGGAGAAGAGCTATGAGAATCTATGCAATTATAAATAGCCTGTTTTATGTGGTTTTTGGACTATACGGATTGCTTATGCCGGCACAGATGGCCGCGATGATGGGATGGACCCCTGACACGCTTGGGCTGCATGAGGTGCGCGCGATTTGGACGGCTCTTATTGGCGTCGGCATTGTGAGCTATATGATTATTCAAAAGGGCTCTCTAAGCGAGCTTGTGAAGGCCATAATCTTCTTGACCCTTTGCTTTATGATCGGACGCATAATCGGACTGGTCCTAGACGGCACAGGTCCACGATTGACCTATATAGAAATTGGTATTGAAATCATCTGGAGCGGAATTGGGCTCATACTCTTGAAGCGTGCCCCGCAAATAAGCTGAATGACCTTAGGGCGCGCTGACCTTAGGAGCTGGCGTCTGGTGAAGCTCAAAGGCGTTATGCAAGGCTCTGACTGCAAGTTCGGTATATTCGCTATCGATGAGAACGGAAATTTTGATCTCAGAGGTGGCAATAACTTCGACATTAATATTTCGCTCGGCCAGAGCCTCGAACATGGTTTGTGCAACACCGGTATGAGAACGCATCCCGATCCCAACGACTGAAACTTTGGTCACATTTGAATCCGATTTGATCGCCTCAAACCCGATCTCGCCCTTGGCCCCTTCCAGGGCTTTTAGGGCTTTTTCGAGATCGCGCTTCCCGACCGTGAAGGTCAAATTGGCCGCATTATCTGAGCGGGAAATACCCTGAACAATCATATCAACAATCACATTGGCATCGCTCATCGCCTTACAGACTTTCGCGACCATGCCCGGCGCGTCTTTCAGACGGAGTAAAGTAATCTGAGCCTCATCGCGTGAATAGGCAACACCGCTAACAACACGTTCTTCCATGGTTTCATCCTCGTGGCAGACCAGCGTTCCAGGATTGTTATCCCCAACATCCGTCATACTGGTCAAAACACGGATTGGGAGGTTATTATTCATTGCAAGCTCTACAGAGCGGGTCTGGAGAACTTTAGCGCCTAGACTGGCGAGTTCGAGCATTTCTTCAAAGGCTATGCGGTTTAGGCGTCGTGCATCTTTGGCAATTCGAGGGTCGGTCGTATAAATACCGTCAACATCTGTATATATGTCGCAACGATCTGCTTTTAGCGCAACCGCAATCGCCACGGCAGATGTATCAGACCCACCGCGACCTAATGTGGAAATCCGCCCAGTGTCATTGACGCCCTGAAACCCAGCCACAACAGCTACATTTCCGGCTTCAAGAGAGGGACCAATGGCTGAGCTTTCAATTTCAGCAATCCGGGCTTTGGAATGCGCCATATCAGTTTTAAGCGGGATTTGCCATCCTAGCCAGGACCTGGCTTTTAGGCCGCGACGACGCAGGGCAATCGCCAAAAGTCCTGATGTGACTTGCTCGCCACTGGCAACAATAGAATCATATTCGTCTTCGATTGGCGTGCCTTTATCAGAATCTGCATCCAACGCATCGACCAGGGCGACGAGCCGGTTCGTTTCGCCGCTCATGGCCGAGACAACGACAGCCACCTCATTCCCAGCTTCGGCTTCAGCCGCGACAAGCCCGGCCACATGACGAATCCGTTCCAGATTCGCAACAGAGGTGCCACCGAATTTCATAACGATACGGGCCAAGTCTGGCTCCTTGCATGAGTTAGAAGGCAAAATACCTTACCGAAAAACCGCGCTCCTATAGGCGCATGGCACCAACAGCGCAATGGTTAGGTGAACTCAAATATTACCTCCAATGATTTTTCCGCAGAGGTAAATCTTTGCTCTCCACATTTATCAAAACTCGTATATAGGCAAAGACTGAACCAAAACTGCGAAAAAGAGACCTTTAATGGCGCATTCAGACCATCAACCTGAAACCTTATCCAGCGTATCTGTTGACCCCGCTGAGATGAAGAGCTTTTCGCGTATGGCGGCTGATTGGTGGGATCCAACGGGTCCCTTTAAGCCTCTTCACATTATGAATGGGGCAAGACTATCTTTGATCAAAGAGACAATTTGTGATCACTTTGATCTCGACTCGTCACAAGATCTACCTTTTGAGGGTTTGCGCATTCTAGATATTGGATGTGGCGGCGGCCTTTTATGTGAGCCCATGACGCGATTGGGTGCAAAGGTGACAGGGGTAGACGCGCTGGAACGTAATTTAAAAACCGCCAAAACTCATGCCGAACAAGTGGGGCTAGAGATTGATTATCGCCACGGCACGATTGAACAGCTGGTCCAATCTGGTGAAACCCCCTTCGATATCGTCTTAAACATGGAAGTCATTGAACATGTCGCAAACCCACCTGACTTTATGTCCGATTGCGCAAATATGGTCAGGCCTGGCGGACTCATGATGTGTTCGACAATTAACCGAACCTTGAAAGCTTTTGCCTTTGCCATTGTTGGGGCGGAATATGTATTGCGTTGGCTGCCTCGCGGCACGCATCAATATGAGAAACTTGTAAAGCCGATTGAGCTCAACAGATGGATGCAAGATGCGGGTTTAGATATATCTGACCAAATCGGCATGAGCTTAAACCCCATCACTCAAAACTGGTCATTCTCTTCAGATGTGTCGATAAATTATGTGACCATCGGGCGAAAAGCCGCCTAATATTTCCGATTTTTAATCTAATTTTTGTCACATTTTATGTCTGTGGATAAGTTTTTGGATTAATCATTTATTAACTTTAAATTTTCGTGAGTTAAAAACCCAGAAAAATAGGGCTTAAAGTTAATAATTAATTAAAACATGACATTCGACTATCATCGATGTGATTAACTGTGACTTTCTTATTTTTGACAAATTTCTATATTAGACAATAGGTTATATCGTTAATAGGAGTTAACGATTATCTCTAATTTGTAACGGAATTGAGGGGTTCCGGTAAGATTGGGTCACTCAAGATTGAGCGAGAAAAGTAAGAAAGGCATATATTATGTCCCAGATTAAAACAGCTTCTGTGGATATGTTCATAACTCCCCACTCACGCCTATTTGGGGGACAATTGCTATCCGATATTAAATCCATACAACTGTCCATTTCACGCTATGGGCTTTTATCTCCTATTGTTGTGGCTCGGCGACATAAAAAACTTGTCGTTATTGACGGGCGTAAACGCTTGGCCGCCCTGAGACGTCTCGATTTCCTCGGAAAATTACCACGATCTCTTGTCAATATTCCCTTTGTTGAATTAGATGCCCTTCAAGACAACCCATCCCCAACACCGCGACTGATGAGCAATCGTGATCTCTTGAGCTTGATTATTCAGCGTGTTCGCAAACCAGAGGACATTGATATCGTCGCAAAAGATTTGTTTCTGACGCGCAAATGTGTCCGTGATATTTTGACCCTCACGCGCCTATCCCCGCGTCTGAAAAAGGCCTTTTTTGCGCAATCCATATCTTTCGAACAAGCCAGAGCTTATGCGGCAACACCGCTTCATGGCTTGCAAGATCGTGCCTTCATGTCACTCGGCCCGTTTGTAGAGGCTTCAGAAATTCTAGATTATATGGACAAACAAAAGACGTCTGCGGGCTCAAACGGCAAAGCCGTACTGTCAATTGCGGCCTAACAGGCTTTCGCTTTAATCCGCCTCGGATTTTAAGGGTCTGGCCAGTAAGGCAATCATGGCTTGTTGCGGTGTAGCATCGCCTTTTAAAACTTGATTGACGGCCAAAGATATTGGCATATCGACCTCGTTTTTTTGCGCAAGCCGGACAAGTGCGGGCGCCGTCGCCACGCCTTCCGTCACAGAATTTCGCGCGGCTAAAATCGCTTCTAGAGTTTCGCCCTGACCTAACTGCATCCCACAGGACATATTACGGGACTGTGTCGAAGAGCAGGTCAAAACCAGATCTCCTAAGCCACAAAGCCCCGACAGGGTTTCGGCTCTCGCGCCTAAGGCCGCGCCTAAGCGGTTCATTTCTGCAAAACCTCTGGCAATTAGGGCGGCATGCGCGCTTTGTCCAAGCCCCATACCCAGCAACATACCGCAGCCAATAGCCAGAACATTCTTGACCGCACCACCCACTTCTGCACCGATCATATCATCGGTTGTATAAGGTCTAAAGCTTGGTCCTCTAAATATTGGCGCGAGATCATTGGTCGCGCCCAGATCATCGCCAGCCAATGTAACGGCGGTTGGTAAGCCCTTGACGACATCCTTGGCAAAACTTGGGCCTGTTAGGACAAATCGCGTGGCCTGCGGAACCGTTTCCAAGAGGACATCATTCATAAAATCCAGTGTCGCAATCTCAATACCTTTGGAACATAAAATAAAGGGGAGCCCATTTGGAACCGAATTTGAAAAAGCCTGTAATTGTTTGCGGGTATATTGCGCCGGGATAACCGATAGGCATAAATCCGCATTTGCAAAGTCCGGATTTTCTGCTGTTGCAATAATATTGTCGTGCAATAGCGCGTCTGGCAAATATTTCTGGTTGGTTCTTGAGGATTGGATCGATTTGGCTTGTTCGCCGTCCCGCATCCAAAGCGTCACCGCGTGGCCCTGACTTGCCAAAAGTTGGGCAAGCGCGGTTCCCCATGACCCAGCCCCTAAGACGATTGCGGTTTTCTTATCCATTAATTCAATTTCGGCTTTGATTTTTCCGGTACAAATGCATCGGGAATAGGATGGGCCTCTATGCCCTCTTCCGCAAGACTGGAAGATTCTTCTAATGTGGTCGTACCATAAATCCCACGCGCGTCTTTTTCTCCATAATGGATGGCCCGCGCCTCTTCGGCAAAACGATCTCCAACATCTTCACAATTCTTAGAAATTTCATCCCGGATTTTTGCCGCCATTGCATTCATCGCATGTTTGCTCGCCTCAGATCTGGCTTCGACTTTGCGCGCGGTTTTTACCGCGGGTGCCATGATCGCTTTTTCGACTTTAGCCGTGCCGCAAACCGGGCACGTCAGCAAGCCTGATTTGGCTTGTTCATCATAATCAGATGAAGATGAAAACCAGCCTTCAAATTCATGATCTTTTTCGCAAATCAAGGCATAGCGTATCATGACGCCATCCCTTTCCATGCAGGAATACGTGACCTCGCTTGATTGACTAATTTGCGGGCTATATCCGCAATTATAAATCCTGGTTCATTATGATCCAATCCGGCAATCACCTCGCCCCAGGGATCAATGATTAGGCTCCGCCCCCATGTGCGACGCCCATCTGCGTGATGGCCACCCTGGGCGGGCGCAATGACATAAGCACCGGTTTCAATGGCTCGCGCTCGCAAAAGTGTCTCCCAATGGGCTTTGCCTGTCGCAACCGTAAAGGCCGCCGGCACAGCAATTATATCAACTTCAGACCTAGCATAATATCCAAATAATGAAGGAAATCTGACGTCATAACAAATAGAGAGACCCATTTTCAGCTCTCCCAGATCCGCAATAGCGCGCTCAGTCCCCGCCGCATATGTATCGCTTTCTTTATAAGTTTCAGTCTTAGAGATAGCGGCTTCAAAAAGATGGATCTTGTCATAATGGGCCGTGAGCCGCCCATCTGGCGTAAAGAATAAAGATCGATTGGCGATCTTGCCATCCTTACGCAAAATAGCCTGGGATCCAATTAAGAGATAAATACCAAGCTCCAAGGCAAGGTCCGAAAAAGCTCTGACACCCGCATCCTGATTTTGCTCGCGGACATTGTCTCTGAGCCTATCTGGATTGCGGTCTAAAAGATGGGTCATTTCTGGCGTCGCGACAAATTCCGCACCGTCATCGACTGCGCGACGGATAAGCTCCGACGCAGCTTTTATATTGTCTCCAACATCGATTGAAGACCGCATTTGTATAGCGGCGAGCCGCAAGGGTTTAGAGCCCCAACATAGGGTCTAATTTTCCAGCGCGGTCCATAGCGCTCAGATCGTCAGACCCGCCCACATGCACACCATCAATAAAGATTTGTGGGAATGTATTTCGCCCACCCGAACGCTCATTCATTTCCGCGCGCTTGGCGCGGTCATTGGCCGCCGGAATATCAATCACCTTTACGCCCTTTTTTTTCAGCAAGGCTTTTGCGCGAATGCAAAAAGGACACATAAATTTCGTATACATTTCGACTTTGGGCATTGGGATTTCCTTATCTGAAGGCTCTATTTAGGTATTTCTGCCGCTTTTGCGACCCTAGCAAGACAAATTCCATCAACCCGTCTTGCGCCAGCTCGCTTTAATATATTGGCACAGCTATCTAGGGTGGCGCCAGTCGTAAAGACATCATCGATAATCACGATATGCTTATCTTGAATACGAGACAACGCACGCTCTCGAACAGAAAATGCGCCTTTCACATTTTGAAATCTCTGCCGCGCTTTAAATTTGCCCTGACTTTCGGTTTTCTTGATACGGTTTAAAATATCAGGATCAAATTCAATGTCACAAATTTTAGCCAGGGCGCGGGCCAGCAAAGTCGCTTGATTATAACGTCTTTTTATCAAACGCGTCGGATGCAGCGGCACAGGTACGAGATAATCAGCATCTTTCAAAATATCGCGTCCGGCGCGTCGCATTTGCGCCGCGAAACTCTTAAGGCCTTCTGTTCGTCCACCATGTTTAAATGATAAAATCAGAGCTCTTGATCCATCATCATACGCCAATGCAGCGCGGGCATGGTCATAATTTGGTTCCCTGACAGAACAGCGGCCGCATAATGCATTTTCCATAACGTCATATTCAAAAGGGAAACCGCATATCGCGCACCAAGGCGCATCAAGAAAGGTCACATCATTCCAAAGGCGTTTCGCGTGGCGGTCACCCGATAGACCCAGCAATTCTTGGGGCGGCAAAACAACATCGACAATTGCATGCCCGGCCTGAGTCAATTGGCGCGCCGCATTATTGATTAGATTATCATCTTGTCTTTTGGACATCACCACGACAATAGCGCAAAGATATGAACACGTCGCCACCAAAATTATTCGACGATAAAGCGCTCGCTTTCGCCAAAGCGCGCGCAAAAAAAAGGCAAGCGCGGCAAGGCACATCATTTTTATATAAACGCGCCGCTCAGGACGCCGCATCACGGCTTGAAGATATTCAAAGACAGTTCAAACGTGCCGTGATGATTGGATCTCAAGATGGCCGTGAGCTGTTCATTTCTGAGCTCGCAGCAGACCGAATGCCTGAGACCTTGGATTATATTCAATCCGTTGAAAAACTGACAGACACATATGATCTCATTATCTCTTTGCTAGACCTTGAAAGTGATGACGCCCTTCCCGAGACATTACTGAAATTCAGACGTCATCTTTCGCCAGATGGGCTGCTTCTCGTGGCACAATTTGGTGGCGACACGCTGACCGAGTTACGACAATGCCTATATGGGACGGATCAGGCCATTTTGGGCGGCGCCACCCCTCGCATATTTCCAATGGTCGATTACAGCCAAGCCGCCATGTTACTGGGTCGGACCGGCCTCGCCCTGCCCGTGGTCGATACGGACCGGATCAGCGTTTTTTACGGTGATTTGAAAAATCTGATCTCGGATCTTCGGGATTTGGGCCTGACCAATAGTTTGATCGCCCGAGACAAACGCCCATTATCCAAAAGCTGGTGGCTGAAGTTAAATGAGATTTACGCGCAGCATTTTGCCCGCGCGGA
Source organism: uncultured Algimonas sp. (assembly GCA_964425355.1). GTDB lineage: Bacteria > Pseudomonadota > Alphaproteobacteria > Caulobacterales > Maricaulaceae > Litorimonas. The sequence goes on from CAYRMO010000043.1 coordinate 18,770, forward strand.
TGATGGCAAGGTAAAAGCCACATTTGAAATCCTATGGCTAACAGGCTGGGCCCCGCATGAAAGCCAGCAAAAACCACTTAAGCCCGGCAGCGCAAAAATGCGATTATCTGAGGCGTTAAAAACGCAAGAACAAAAATTAAAGCGGGACTGATCTAGAACGCTTTAATTGAAGGAAGAAGCAATTCTGGATTTAAGTATTTTCCGAATGGGCGATTAGCTCCAAACCCAAAATCTTCGTCATTCCGGGTCTTGTACCCGGAATCTCCTGGATGCTTCGGGATCGGACAGGGGTGAGAGTTCGGTTTATAAATTTGATATCCAGGGGGTCCTAGGGACAAGCTATGTGCATTTCATCAAAATGCACTGAGACGACGTAGACGTAAATGATCTGTGATTCACCATCTCCAAACCCGCAAAATTTGTTCTCAAAGAAAACGCTCTAATCCTGCTTATTCAAAGCATAGACCATCGTGCGGTCAAAGGTTTTTTGAAACCGAGCCAGACATTGACCATCAGCTTGGATGGTCGCCCATTCCAAACCCAAGCGCGCCGCATAATGTAGGCATGTCCTGTCATTGACCTCGAGCGCCCCATAGGAAATGGCGAGGGCCCGTCGGGGTTCCGGAATATCATAATGCGGGAAGCTTGCTTTAGGCGGCGTCTGAAAATATTCACGTTTCACATTTAGTCGGTCAGCCATAGCATGGAGCTCAGCCAAACTATCCGCCGTCATATGGCACATAATATATCCCTTGAAGGGATGACGGGCTTTATCGACATAGACGCTCATGAGGCTGGACCAGTCCAATCTCCCGACAAGGCCTGCCAAAGGGTCAATAAAGACAGCGCCGCCGTATCAGCGCGCAAGATGCGCGGGCCCAATGACACGGGAGTCACGAAATCCAATTCCAAGAGCTCCGCGCGCTCTTCGGGCGAAAATCCACCCTCGGGCCCGATTAAAATGGCGGCGGGCGTCTCGATGTGTTTCACAGCCCCTTCAACGGATGTTCCGCCTCCGGCCTCATCCGCAAACAAAATGGGCCGTCCATCCCAAGCGGCAAGCAGATCTTTAAGTGGCTGTAAGGGCTCAATTTCCGGCACATCCAGACGTTCAGTCTGTTCTGCCGCCTCAATCGCCTGAAGCCGCACTTTATCGATATTTAAGCGCGGAAACTGCGTGCGTTGGGTCAAGACCGGTTGAAGCCTACACACACCGAGTTCTGTCGCTTTTTCAATAATAAAGGCCGTGCGATGTTTCCGAACCGGCGCAAATAAGAGCGTCATATCTGGAACTTCATTTTGGTCACGTAACCGCTCGATCACGTTCAAACGCCCAGATTTTTTCCCAATTTCAGAAATTTCAGCGCGCCATTCTCCGTCGCGACCATTAAAAACGCGAATAGATGCACCCTCCGGCTTGCGTAAAACGGCACGCAGATAATGAGCTTGTTCACGTGTGAGTGTGATCTCACGGCCTTGGGATAGATCATCTTCAAGGAATAATCGTGTAAGCGTATAGTTTTCGCGCATAATCTTCCCTATATCACGCCTATGATAGAGGTCATCCCCGACAGTGAAAAAACCCATTGGGTTAACCGCACGCCCGAATCTATTCGGCCTTACCTGCAGCTCTCGCGCCTGGATCGGCCCGTCGGTTATTGGCTTCTTACATTGCCCGGTTGGATCGGATTGGCTTTCGCAGGTCTTAGTCACGGCTTGAACTGGGAAGATTTGAAATGGGCCCTCTTGATCCTGATTGGGGCCATAGCCATGCGCGGCGCAGGCTGTACCTATAATGATATTGTGGACCAAGACTTGGATGCCCAGGTCGTACGCACGGCCTTACGCCCCCTGCCAGCTGGAACCGTGACCACGAAACAAGCTTGGATCTGGCTTTTCCTACAATGCGCTATTGGGCTGATTATCTTGCTTTGCTTGCCACGCCTCGCCCAAATTGTAAGCTTATTTTCGATCCCCCTTGTCGCCGCATATCCTTTCATGAAGCGTATCACATGGTGGCCTCAGCTATGGCTCGGACTAACCTTTAATTGGGCGGTTTTGGTTGCTTATGCTATCAAGACAGGAACACTAAGCCCTGCCGTATCATTACTTTATATTGGACTGATTTTCTGGACTGTCGGCTATGATACGATTTATGCCTGCCAGGATATTGAAGATGACGCATTTGTCGGCATTAAAAGTACGGCAAGACATTTTGGAAAATATGTTAAATCTGGTATTCTATTCTTTTACAGCCTGTCGCTTGTTTTTTTCTTCTGTGCACTCACGACTAAAGACCTCAACTCATTAACCGGGAAATACGCCATTAAATATGCTGACGAGGATATTACCGATATTATCCCTATCGAACCTATTTGGGCAATTGTCGTTCTAATTTTACCAGCAATATTGTTAATCTGGCAAGTCATCCGGCTCGATCAAAGCCAGAAACGCCGTACACTTGGTCTCTTTAAATCTAATATTCTGGTCGGGTTTGCATTTATTGTAAGCCTTTTACTACCTATTGGCTTTAGTGCATTGGTAATGAGCATTCTTCACTCGCCACATTAACACATTTACAACTCACTGCTCCATAACTGCAACGTGATTGGTCGGTTAGACGTATAATATTCTAGGAAGTCGCGAAACATAGGAGATTTTCCATGCTGACACGACGAAATCTGGCTTTAGGTGCTGGTGCATTGGCAATTGTAGCCTGTACACAAACTCAAAGCCGAGCTGATGCAACGGAGACCGCAAAAGTGACAGATGCGAACGCAAATATTGATTGGGCCAACCTCTCGGATCAAGATTGGAAGGCGCGGCTAACCGATATGGAATATCGTGTTTTGCGTCATGAAGGCACAGAACGCCCCTTCTCAAGCGCCTTAAATGAGAATAAAGCCGCTGGCACATATGCCTGTGCAGGCTGTGGGCTCCCCCTCTTCACCTCGGATAAGAAATTCGACTCGGGCACGGGTTGGCCAAGCTTTTTTGACGTGATTCCGGGCGCCGTCGGCACCAAGGTTGACCGCAAGCTCTTTGTCGCACGTACAGAATATCACTGTTCACGCTGCGGTGGGCATCAAGGCCATGTCTTTAAAGATGGTCCCGCCCCAACAGGTCTGCGCTATTGCAATAATGGTGTCGCGTTGAAATTCATTGAAGCTTAGCGCTATGTGGAACCTATCCGCTAAACCACAAGACTTTGGATTATCGGATAGCTATCCTTAACACCGCCTTTACAAATCCCGTTTGTGACGCAAATTTTATAAAATTTTTGACTTGTCAAAAAGACTTTTAGGCGTCATCTCTATTCTACCAGAGCCGTTCCATAGTGGAGCCGCGATTTTGAAAAGGAGGTGTAATTTGTCTATCTATTTTGAGGGGTCTGCCCAAAGCTGTTAGATCAGCACCTTCGTAAAAATCGAAACTGGGTAAAGATTTATCTAACTTGAAATCGGGCATTGCGCCCGACAAGACCCAAACTTCAAATAGGACCCGCTTCACACCGTGAAGCGGGTTTTGTTGTTTTTGCTTGTCTCGCTAAAGGCTCGACCACGCGGGT